>JACPZX010000122.1 GCA_016195325.1 Acidobacteriota bacterium | reverse complement strand
CCGCTCGAAGAAGTACTGCTTGAAGATGTTCGGCTCGAGCGTGCCCCCCGACTTGGACGAAACGATGAAGATCGTCTTTGCGAGGTCAATCTTTTTCTCGAAGGTCATCACCTGCGCCGGGTCGGTGGAATCGAGCACGTGCAGCTCGGGAAACCCCTTCTGCTTTCCGAAGGTCAGCTTCATCACCTCGGGGCAGAGGCTCGATCCCCCCATCCCGAGGAGAAGGGCGGTCGTGAACCCCTCCTTCCTGACCTCTTCGGCAATCGCCTTGAGATGGCCGATGTGGGCGACCTGGTCGTCCGTGACTCCGAGCCAGCCGAGCCACTTCGACTCGTCCTCCCCGGACCAGAGGGAGGCGTCGAGCGCCCAGAGGCGCCTCACCTTGCTCTCGGCGCGCCACGCCTCGAGGGAGGCGGCGACGGCGCTCTCGAGATCGGCCGGGAGGCTCCGGGTCTGTCGGTTGAGCCACGTGCCGAGGTACTCCTTGCGCTTCTTCTCGACGGCCCCGAGGAGCTTGTCGAAGGCGTCGGCGAAGAGGGTGACCCCTTCCGTCAGGAGCCTGTCAGTGACGTCTTTCATGGAGACGCCGGCCGAGGGAAGCGCCTCCATCACCCGGCGCGCCTCGTCGAGCCCCTCCGCGAGGCTCGCTCGGGGCACGCCGTGATCGCGGAAGGCGTCGAAGGTCGCCGACGGGACCGTGTCGACGGTGTCCCGGCCGATGAGCTCCTCGACGTACACGACGTCGCGGTAGTTCGGGTTCTTGGTGCTCGTGCTCGCCCAGAGAAGGCGCTGCGTCTGCGCCCCCTTCGCCGCGAGCTTCGTCCAGCGATCGCCGGCGACGAGCTCCTGGTAGCGGCGGTACGTGAGCCTCGCGTTGGCGATCGCCGCCTTCCCGAGGAGGCCGGAGATGCGATCGCGCGCGTCCTTCGCGGTCGTCGCCTTCAGCTTCGCGGTGAGGAGGGCGTCGATGGCGGAGTCGATCCGGCTGATGAAGAAAGACGCCACGCTCGCGACGCCCCGGGGGTCTCCTCCCCGGGAGATGAGCGCCTCGATTCCGGAGATGTACGCCTCGGCGACCGTCTCGTACGCCGCCATGCTGAAGAGGAGGGTGACGTTCACGTTGATCCCCTCGCCGATCAGCGTCTTGATCGCGGGGACGCCGGCCGGCGTCGCCGGGACCTTGATCATGACGTTGGCCTTCGAGACCGCCTTCCAGAGACGCCGCGCCTCCTCGAGGGTCCCTGCCGTGTCGTTCGCCAGGTAGGGGGAGACCTCGAGGCTGATGTACCCGTCGCGCCGGTTCGTCCTCTCGTAGACGGGGAACATCACGCCGGCCGCGTCCTGGATGTCGCGGATCGCGAGCGTCTCGTAGATCGACTTCGCGTCGCGGTCCTTCTCCTTCTCCATCGCGAGGAGGAGGTCGTTGTAGTCGCTCGATCCGGCGATCGCCTTCTCGAAGATCGAGGGGTTCGACGTGACGCCCCGGAGGCCGTCGTTGTCGATGAGCCCCTGCAGCTCTCCGGACGTGATGAGCGTGCGCCGGATGTTGTCGTACCAGAGGCTCTGCCCCAGGGCGAGGACGCCGAGGAGAGGGTTGGTCGGCTTGGGCGAAGGCATGTCAGTCTCCCTTCATGTATCTCGCTTCGATGTCGAGGACCTTTCGGAGGCGGCGGGCGTGGCGCTCCTCGCCGGTGTAGCGCGCGCGGGAGAAGGCGCCAACGATTTCGCGGGCGACCTCCTGGCCGATGATGCGCGCGCCGAGGCACAGAACGTTCATGTCGTCGTGCTCCACCCCCTGGTGGGCCGAGTAGGTGTCGTGGCAGAGGCCGGCGCGCACCCCCGGGAACTTGTTCGCGGCGACCGTGACGCCGACGCCGCTCCCGCAGATGACGATGCCGCGGTCGGCCTCCTTCTTCCTGAGCGCGCCGCAGACGCTCTCCGCGAAGTCGGGGTAGTCGTCGGGCTTCGCCGGGTCGTGCGTTCCGAGATCGCGCACGTCGTGCCCGGCGGCCTCGAGATCCGCGATGACGATCGCCTTGAGTGGGTAGCCGGCGTGATCGGCCGCGACGGCGATGCGCATCGGCGTCATCTCCCCTTCGGGGCGACGGCCTTCGCCGCGGCGACGACCTTCTCCACCGTGAACCCGAACTCCTTGAGAAGATCCTTGAGGGGGGCCGACGCGCCGAAGCCGTCCCGCGCGACGATCCTGCCGTCGAGCCCGACGTAGCGGTGCCAGGAGAAGCTCGAGGCCATCTCGACGGCGACGCGGGCGCGGCACGACGGGGGGAGGACCGAATCGCGGTACTCCTGGGCCTGGTGCTCGAAGATCTCGAACGACGGCATCGACACGACGCGCGACCTCATCCCCTCGGCCGCGAGCTTCTGCTGCGCCGCGACGCACCACTGCACCTCGGAGCCCGTCGCCATCAGGATGACGTCGGGGGACCCTCCGGGGGAGTCCGCGAGGACGTACGCCCCCTTCCTCACCCCGTCGGCCGGCGCGAACTTCGCGCGATCCATGACGGGGAGAGCCTGGCGGCTGACGATCAGCGCGACCGGCCCGCGCTCCCCGGTGTACCTCTCGATCTCCATCATCACGCGCCAGCACTCCGCCACTTCGTTCGCGTCGGCGGGCCTCAGCACCGTCAGGTGCGGGATCGCGCGGAGCGACGCGAGGTGCTCGATCGGCTGGTGCGTCGGGCCGTCCTCCCCCACGCCGAGGGAGTCGTGCGTGAAGACGTACATCGCCGGCAGCTCCATGAGCGACGCGAGGCGCAGCGGCGGGCGGCCGTAGTCGGAGAAGATGAGAAACCCCGATCCGAAGGCGCGGAGCCCGCTGAGGGCCATGCCGTTCACGATCGACCCCATGGCGTGCTCTCTCACGCCGAAGTGGAAGTTCCGCCCCGAGGGGTTCCCCTTCTGGAAGTCGCCGGCCCCTTCGACGGTGAGGCGCGTCTTCGTCGAGGGGGCGAGATCGGCGGCTCCGCCAAGGAGCCACGGGACGCGCTTCGCGATGGCGTTCTCGACCTTCCCGCTCGCGTCGCGCCCGGCCATCCCCTTCTCGTCGGCCGGGAAGGTCGGGATGTCGGCGTCCCACCCTTCCGGCAGGGCGCCGCGGTGGATCATCTCGAGCTCCTTCGCCTGCGCCGGGAACTCCTTCCGGTACGCCTCGAACCGGGCCCGCCACGCGTTCTGCTGCTCCGCGCCGCGCTTCCTCATCGCCGTCGCGCGCGCGAGGACCTCGGGAGGGACGAAGAAGTGCTTGTCGGGATCCCAGCCGTACTTCGTCTTGGCGGCGCGGATCTCGTCCTCACCCAGGGGCTCGCCGTGCGCGGCGGCGGTGTCCTGCTTCGTCGGAGCCCCCCACGCGATGTGGCTCTCGACGACGATCAGCGACGGGCGCTCCTTCTCGGCGATCGCAGAGGTGAGGGCGCGCGCGACCTGGTCGATGGCGTTCGCGTCGGCGACGCGCTGCACGTTCCAGCCGTACGCGGCGAAGCGGGCGGCGACGTCCTCGGTGAAGGCGAGGTCGGTCTTCCCCTCGATCGTGATGCGGTTGCTGTCGTAGAAGCAGACGAGCTCTTTGAGGCCGAGGTGGGCCGCGAGGGAGGCCGCCTCGCTCGTCACCCCCTCCATCATGCACCCGTCGCCGGCGAGGGTGACGACGTGGTAGTCGATGATCTCGTGGCCGGGGCGGTTGTACGTCGCCGCGAGCCACCGTTTCCCGATCGCCATGCCGACCGCGTTCGCGAACCCCTGCCCCAGGGGGCCGGTCGTCGTCTCGATTCCGGGGGTGAGGCGATCATCCGGCGTGTACTCCGGGTGGCCGGGGCACTTGCTGTGGAGCTGGCGGAACTTCATCAGCTCTTCGAGGGGAAGGTCGAAGCCGTTGATGTGCAGCGCGCCGTACAGGAGCATCGACGCGTGGCCGCACGAGAGGACGAAGCGATCGCGGTTGAGCCACTTCGGATCCGCGGGGTTGAACTTGAGGAACCGGTCGTAGAGGAGGTGCGCCACGGGCGCCATCCCCATGGGCGTTCCCGGGTGCCCCGAGTTGGCCTTCTGAACGGCGTCCATCGCCAGCGTGCGGATGGTGTTGATGCACAGCTCGTCCAGCCTTTCGGTCGCCGCGACTGCGGTCATGCGCGCTCCCTCCATCGGGTCCACTCGTCGTTCATCTCGGGTTGCCGTACATCCGGGCCAGCCACCACGGCGAGACCCCCATCCGGAACAGGATCGGGAAGAGGCTCATCGTGACGGCGGAGCTGACCGGTCTCGCGACGAAACGCCGCGCCGAGACCGTCACCTCCGCGGGGACGGTCCGGATCTTTCCATGCCGGCGCAGACGCCGCGACAGATCGAGATCTTCCATCAGCGGGATCCCGGCGAACCCGCCGGCGCGGCGGAAGACCTCCGCGCGCACGAAGAGGGCCTGATCGCCGTACGGGAGCCCCGACCAGCGGCTGCGAACGTCCGCGAGCCTCAGGATCGGGCGCAGCGCGGCCGGGAGCGATTCCGCGACGGTGTGCGTGCGAAAGGCCCCCGCGACGACCCCCGGATCCCCGAGCGCTTCGTCGATCCACCGCCCGGCCGCCTCCGGTAGCGTCACGTCGGCGTGCAGGAAGAGCAGGATGCTTCCCGTCGCGGCGGCGGCCCCCGCGTTCATCTGCGGCCCGCGCCCGGGCGCCGCTCTCAGCAGCCTCACCCCTGACGCCTCGAATCGGCCGGCGATCTCCCGCGTGCGATCTCGGCTTCCGCCGTCGGCGACGAGGATCTCCGCCCCCGGCAGAGTGCGCGCGAGCGATTCGAGACATCGGCCTATGAGTCCCTGCTCGTTCAGGGTGGGGACGATGACCGAGATGGGCGGGCTCTGAGGCATCTCGACTCCGAAGAGGGGACAGCGTAGCACGCCCGGCGGCTGTGCTAGCCTCCCCACATTCGGTGTCGACCAGCTCGGCGAGGTCTCGACCCGGTCACGGAGGTTCAAAGATGAGAAGAAGCATGTGGATCCCGGCCCTCGTCGCGGCTCTTAGCCTCGGCGGCGGCCTGCTGAAGGCGGCCGACAAGGCGTCGGTCAGCGGCGAGGTCATCGACTCGGCCTGCTACGTCAAGTCCGGTTCGCACGGCAGCGAGCACTCCGGCTGCGCCGGCGGGTGCGCGAAGCGCGGCGTTCCGCTCGCCCTCCTCACCGACGACGGCAAGGTCGTCATGGTGGCGAGCGCGAAGGACGACGAGACGGCGAACGCCCTCCTGATAGAGCACGTCGCGAAGAAGGTCACCGTCGAGGGGTCGTGGTACGAGCGAGGCGGCGCGAAGGTCTTCTACATCGAGAAGGTCACGCCCTCGAAGTAGGGGCGGGAATCCGGTGACGATGAGATCCAGCCGGGCGGCCTCGGTGGCCGCCCTTTTCTTTCTGATCGCGGCCGTCGAGGGGGGATTCCTCGCCGTGGCGCGCCTGCGCGACACGTCGCGCGCCCGCGGAGCCTCCGCGGCGCTGAGGGGGCGCGACGTCGCGGACCGCCTCGGCTGCTTCGGCTGCCACGGCCCCGAGGGGGTGCGGGGGATCGCCAACCCCGGGTCGAGGGATGGCGACGTCCCGCCGTGGGTGGGCGGCACCTACGCGATGTACAACGAGAGCCCGTCCGAGATCCGCGAGTGGATCGTGAACGGCGCGCCCAAGCGCCTCGTCGACCACCCCGATCACGACCGGAGCACGACGCAGCTCCTGTCGATGCCGGCGTACGGGAAAGTCGCGGCTGCCCAGGACCTCGACGATCTCGTCGCCTACGTCCAAACCGTCTCCGGGGCCTTCCCTCCGCCCGACGGAGCGGCCGCCGCCGGCCGCACGGTCGCCGTCGAGAACGGCTGCTTCGGCTGCCACGGCCCCGAGGGGCGTGGCCTCGTGAGGAATCCCGGCTCCCTCAAGGGATACATCCCGGCGTGGGACTCGTCGGATTACGCTGAACTGGTGCGAAGCCCCGACGAGTTCCGCGAGTGGGTGAGGGAGGGGGAGATCAAGAGGTTCCGCAACAACCCCGCCGCCGCGCATTTTCTCGACGAACAGGTGCTGAAGATGCCCGCCTATCGCGGTATACTCTCGGACGACGAGTGCGAGAAGATCCGTGCGTACGTGGAGTGGGTGCGTGGCCGCAAACCCGAGGCGACTCAGTAGTCTCATTGTGGCGCTGGCCCTGATGGCGGCGGGGGCCTCGCGCGCGTCCGCGTCGAACTGCTCCGCGACTTCGGTCGGGTTCATTCCGCTGAACGACCTCGGCGCAGGCTCCTACCTCGGATTCCAGGGAGGCCTGTACCCGGGGGGCGCTTCCACCCGACCGGCCGCGCACGACGTGAGCGCCGATCTCTTCGCGCGGCTGGTCCTTCTCGATCCCAATGGGCTCACGTCCTCCGCCGGCCGCATCGTGCTCCTCTCGATCGGCATGTCGAACACGACGCAGGAATTCTCGAAGTTCGTCCAGCTCGAGGCCTCGGACCCGAACCGGAATCCGGCCGTGAAGATCGTCGACGGCGCGCAGGGGGGTTGGAGCGCCGATCGCGTCGTCGATCCGAACCAGAACGCGACATTCTGGACCACCGTCGATCAGCGCCTCGCCGCGGCCGGCGTCACGCCGCTCCAGGTGCAGGCGATCTGGCTGAAGGAAGCGGACGCGAGCCCCACTCTCCCGTTCCCCCAGGATGCCCAGAAGCTCCAGGGGGAGCTGCAGACCATCGTCCAGACCCTCAAGTCGCGGTACCCGAACACGCGGCAGGTCTACCTCTCGAGCCGCATCTACGCCGGCTACGCGACGTCCACCCTGAACCCCGAGCCCTTCGCCTACCAGTCGGGGTTCGCGTCGAAGTGGCTCATCGAATCCCAACTCGCGGGTTCGGGCGCTCTCAACTTCGATCCGGCGCGTGGTCCCGTCACGGCGCCATGGCTCTCCTGGGGCCCGTACCTGTGGGCCGACGGCCTCGCGCCGAGAAGCGACGGGCTGATCTGGCAGTGCGCAGACCTCCAATCCGACGGGACGCATCCGGCGACGACGGGTGTCGACAAGGTCGACGCGATGCTGAAGGGCTTCTTCTTCGGCGACGCCGTCGCGAGACGCTGGTTCGCCGACTGCGCGCCTACCGACGCCGGCGCTTTTTCCGTTCCGCCCGACGTGCTGAACGCCGCCTTCGAGGTCGCCGGTGCCGTCCGGACACTCCGCTGGACGAACGTCGCGCCGGCATCAGGGACCGCGACGGTCCACGACATCGTCTCGGGGAGCCTGAGCGATCTCCGGTCGGCGAGGTCCTTCAGCGCGGCCACGTGCGCGGCGTCGGGACTCGCGGCCGCGTCGCTGGTCGATCCCGTAGCCGACCCCGCCGTCGGCGACGGTGTCTACTACCTCATCCGGGGGAGGAATTCGTGTGGGGCGGGGACATTTGGCGACAACTTCGCAACCCCGACGCCGCGCACGAATCTCGATGCGACGGCTCCTTGCCCCTGAAGCACGACAGCCTCAGGGCGTCGCCCCGGCGAGCTTCACGTCCGCGGTCGCCCACGCCTTCTCGAAGCGCGCCTTCACCGGCGCGGCCTCCGCGGCCTTGCGGTGATCGAGGCACAGCGCGAGGGCGTGGAGCGACCAGCCGCTCTCGGGATTGATCTCGAGATCCTTCCGGTAGACCGCCTCCGCCTCGGGCCATTTCCCAGCCGCGATCAGCGCCGCCCCCAGAGTCTCGCGGACCGGGTAGAACCACGGCGGCGGCTCGTCGTAGGTCAGGGCGTCCTGGGCCGCGACCGCCTCCTCCAGCCTGGCGATCGCCGCGCCGGGATCGCCGGTTCGCGCCGCGATCTCCCCGGCGAGGAGCGGGCGCACCACCTTGATCAGATTCCCCGCGGAGTTGTTGACGAGCTGAGAATCGGGAGGAACGGCGGCGACGGACGCGTCGAAAGCTGCCTGCTCCTTCACCGCAGAGGCCCGGTCCCCCTTTGCCGCGAAGGCGACGCCGCGCGCGTAGTGCCAGATCGCCGTCGCGTACTTCAGCTCGGGCGCCGGGGCCGGGAGAGCGAGGACTTCGTCCCACCGTCCGAAGCGCATGCGCGTGAAGAGCGTCGTCCCCGTGAAGTACTCGAGCATCGGCATCGCCTTCATGGCTTCGAGGGGCACCGCCTCCTCGAGCTCCTTCGACGCCTTCAGCGCGTCGGCGCTGCGCCCGGCCATCATCGAGGCCGACCAGAGGAAGTGGATGTTGTGGGGGTAGTACATCATCGGGTACATCCCCGGCGGGTTCGCCGCCGCGATGTACTTGCGGTCGGCCTCGATGGCCGGGACGTTCGCCGCCGCGGCGTCGCCGTAGCGCCCCATCCGCATGTAGATGTGCCCCGGCATGTGGACGAGATGGCCTGCCCCGGGGACCAGCTTCGGGAGCCTCAGGGCCGCCTCCAGCCCCTTCTCGGGGTTCGGCGACATCTCGACGGCGTGCATGTAGTAGTGGTTCGCCCCGGGATTGTCCGGAGCCACCTTCAGCGCGGCCTCCAGGCTCGCGATGATCTCGCCGGTCCCCGGCTGCATCCTCCCGTCCTTCGTCCACAGATCCCACGGCCTCAGGTCCATCATCGATTCCGCGAAGAGCGTGAGGGCGTCGGAATCGTTCGGGAAGCTCTTCGCGACGCCTCGCATCGCGTCCGCGTACGCGGCGTCGAGGGCCTTGCGGTCGGCGTTCGGATCGTCGGCGTAGCGCTTCGAGAGGGCGCCGATGTACGCGCGCTCGGCGGGGGTCGCCTTCGGCGCGAGGTCGACGGCTTTCCTCATCGAGGCGTACGCGGACTTCACGGATTCGGCATCCATCGCCATGTTGTAGTTCGGGCCGAGCGTCAGCGCCGACCCCCAGAACGCCATCGCGCAGTCGGGATCGAGGCGCGCCGCCTCGTCGAAGGCCCGCCTCGCCTCGTCGTGATTGAACCCGTACATCAGGCGCAGCCCCTGATCGAAGTACTTCTGCGCGAGGGGTGCCTTCGTCGTGACGGCGTGGTGCCACGTGCCGAGGTTGTCGAAGAGCGGCACGGCGCCGGGCGCGGAGGCGTCGGCAGCGAGCAGGGGCGTCGAAGCGAGCAGGAACGCGGCGGCAATCGTTCGAGGCGTCATGCGTGACCCTCCCGAAATGTCACCGGGAAGTCTAGCAAGCCCGCCGGGGCTCGTGAAGGTGCGTCCTCCCGGGTGGACGGTCCGGTCGCCCCTACATATATATACCCGGCGCACCGCCGCGAGACGGGCTCGCGGGGTCGGGAGACGGCGCCTCATGGCGGAAGGGTTCAAGGTCGGGCTCGCTCTCGGCGGCGGCGCCGCGCGCGGCCTCGCCCACATCGGGGTCCTCAAGGAGCTGCAGAGGCGCCAGATCCCGATCGACCTCATCGTCGGCACGAGCATCGGCTCGCTCGTCGGCGGCGCCTTCGCCATCCTCGGCGACGCGACGAAGGTCGAGGAGAGGTTCGGCCGCTTCGTGAGGAGCCGCGACTTCCGCCGCACCGAGTTCGAGTTCATCAAGGACTCGCGCCGCGATGAGCCGAGCCTCCTCTACTCGGTCAGCGACATGATCAAGCGCGGGATCTTCTACTCGTTCTCGATGACGCGGAGCTCGTTCATCTCGCGCGAGAACTTCCTCCACAACATCTACTCGCTCATCGAAGACGTGAAGATCGAGAACTGCCGCATCCCCTTCGCCGCGGTCGCGGCCGACATCGAGACGGGCGAGGGGGTGCTGCTCTCCTCGGGATCGATGCGCCAGGCGATCTGCGCGTCGAGCGCGATCCCCGGGCTGATGACGCCGATCGAGGTCTCGGGCCGGACGCTCATCGACGGAGGATGGGTGAGCAAGCTCCCCGTCATCGAGGCCTTCCGGCTCGGCGCCGACATGGTGATCGCCGTGGACATCTCGCGCGAGATCGACGACACGAAGGAGCTGAAGAAAGGGCTCGACATCATGATCCGGGCCAACGCGATCCGGGCGGACGCCCTGAGGAATTTTCACGCGCGCCTCGCCGACGTCGTCATCCATCCGCGCGTCGATCACGTCCACTGGGCCGACTTCGTGGAGGCGATCTCGCTGGTGCCGGAGGGGGAGCGGGCCACGGCCGCCCGCGCGGACGACATCAAGGCGCTCCTGGATCGGAGCCGGTGGAAGACGCGGCTCGGCTTCTCGCGCGGGAAGAGGCTCGCGAAGGCCTTCTTCTAGGCCGCGGTCTCCCCGTCGAGGATCTTCCGCACGACGCGGCAGAGCGAGTCGGGGGCGAACGGCTTGTGGATGAAATGCGCGCCGGCGGGGGTGCGGCCGTCGCCGAGCAGCGAGTGCTCGGTGTACCCCGACATGTAGAGAACGTTCGCGCCGGGGCGGACCTCGAGGAGTTTCTCGACGAGCTGCCAGCCGCTCATCCCCGGCATGACGATGTCGGTGATGACGAGATCGATCGGCCCCGACTCGCGCCGGCAGATCGCGAGGGCCTCTTCGGCGCTCCCCGCCTCGAGGATCCTGTACTGCTGCCGCTCGAGGGTCGTCTTCAGCAGTGAGCGCACGAGCTCCTCGTCCTCGACGAGGAGCACCGTCTCGTCGCCGGCCCCGCGGATCTCGACGGCCGGCTCGGCGGCGCCGATCTCGAGCGGAGGGGGCGCGACGGGCGGGAGGAAGATGCTGAACGTCGCGCCCTTCGAGACCGCGCTCTCGGCGTAGATGTAGCCGCCGCTCTGCTTCACGACGCCGTACACCGTCGAGAGACCGAGCCCGGTGCCGCGCCCCGGCCCCTTCGTCGTGAAGAAGGGCTCGAAGATGTGGGCGCGCGTCTCGGCGTCCATGCCGCACCCCGTGTCGCTGAAGGTGAGCTTCACGTACTCGCCGGGGGGAAGGCCCTGCGACGCTTCGGGGGCTCGCTCGTCCACACGGACGTTTGCCGTGCGGATGAAGATCTCCCCCCCCTCCGGCATCGCGTCCCGGGAGTTGACCGCGAGGTTCATGATCACCTGCTCGAGCTGCCCCGGGTCGGCCTTCACCCATCGGAGCGAGGGATCGAGGCGCGTGACGCAGTGCACGTCCTCGCCGATGACGCGTCGCAGCATCTCGAGGATCCCGCTCACGACGTCGTTCAGCCTCAGAGCTTTCGGCTGGAGGATCTGCTTGCGGCTGAAGGCCAGAAGCTGGCGCGTGAGCCCCGCCGACCGCTCCGCCGCCAGCGTGATCTGCCTCAGGCTCCGGGAGGCCGCGGGGTCCTCCCGGGACTCCTCCATCAGGTGCTCGGCGTGGCCGATGATGACGGTGAGGAGGTTGTTGAAGTCGTGGGCGACGCCCCCCGCGAGGCGGCCCACCGCGTCCATCTTCTGCGACTGCGAGAGGGCCGCCTCGAGCGAGCTCTCGCGGCTCGCCCGGCGGTAGCTGTCGTAGAGCATCGCCGCCGCCTTCGCGAGGCTCTCGATCGTCGTCCGATCGGCGGGCCGGTAGTCGCCCGCGCGGTTGATGACGGCGATCATCCCCACGACGTCGCCCCCCTGCCTTATCGGCGCGCCGAGGAATCGCGCGATCGGGCCCTGTCCGAACGGCAGTCCGTCGGGAATGCGCCCCGGGATGGGCTCGTTGCAGACCACGACCTCGCCCCCCTGAATGACTCGACTGAGGAGGATGAGGAGGCCGCTTCCACCGCCGATCGACTCCCCCGTCGCTTCCGGCAGCGACGCAAGGTCGACCCGCGTGTCGAACGCCACCTCGGAACTCGCGTCCTTGTGGGCGAGGATGTGGAGGTGCGACTCCTCGACGACTCCCCAGAAGCCGCAGACGCTTGCGGTCAGCTCCTGGGCCCCGGACACGAGGCAGCTCGCGGCGTCGAGCCAGCGCCGCTTCTCGACGAACGACGAGATGGAGCTCGCGAGGACCTGCAGGAGATCGGTCTTGTGGCGCAGGGCCTCCTCGGCCTCCTTGCGCCGGCGCGCCGCCTGCACGACGTCGTCGATCGCCTCGACGAAGTGCGTCTCGGCGCTGCGCCCGGCGGGATCGCCCGCCCTCGCCTCCTCGGCAACGATGGAGTCGGCAAGATGCTCGAGCTGGTCGAGGCTCGCCCCCGAGAGGGCGAAGCGGCCGAGGCGCGAGAGTGCGGCCTGCTGCCGGGACCGCGCCGCACGGTCGCGGTGCTCGCGCTCCCTCTCGGCCGAGAGCGCCGCGATCAGCAGGAGTGTCAGCGTCACGAACGCGAGGTACGCCTGGAGCCCCAGGAGGGACGCGTTCAAGCCGTCCACGGCGAAGAGCCCCTGGCCGCGCGCCGTCTCCAAGACCGCCAGTCCCGCGATGGCGGCGACGACGGACGCGGCGCCGAGGATTCCGAATCGGATCGCCGCCCAGACCATGAACGGGATGACCAGGAACTCGAGGGCCGGTCCGGCGGGCGTGAGCTCGTTCGGCGCGTCGAGCGCGAACCGGCTCACCGCGACCGCGAGAACGACCAGAGCCGTCCCTTCCGCCACGCGCAGCCGGCTCCATGTCTGGCCGCGCGCGCTCCACCACGCGAGGACGAACGGGGTGACCACGAGCATCCCCACCGTGTCGCCCAGCCACCACGTGAGGCTCGCGGTCCCGAGAAGTTCTCGCGGGATGATCCCCGCGACGTAGTGGACGAGAGGTCCGATCGCGGCGGCGATCAGGCACGCGAGTGGCGCCACCGCGAAGAAGGAGAGGACGCTCCCGATCCTGTCGAGCTTCCGCCAATCGGGAAGCCACCGGGCGAGAAGAATTCCCCCCGCGACGGCCTCGAGCGTGTTCCCCGCGGCGACGCCGCCGGCGGCCAGCGCGATCGCGGGCGTTCCCATCCTCCCGGCGGCGATGATCGGCAGCGCGTTGGCGAGGAAGGCGCCGGCGAAAATGCCGGGGGCGGCGCGAAGGCCGAAGAGCGCGATCATCGCGAGAGCAATTCCCGACGGGGGCCAGACAGGGGAGGCGAGCGTCCCCTCGAGGGAGAGGAGGAGCGAAAACCGGGCGGCGACGTAGTAGGCACCCGCCACGAGCGCGGGGAGGAGAAGCGTTCGAGCGAGAGCGCGAGGTGCCATCGGCGCGCTCAGTATGCCGTCCATTCATGGAGCCGCGCAACACGGGCCGGGGAGGTGCGGATCTCTGATAGACTTGCCGAGTGAAACGCAAGCTGCTGATCGTTCTGGGCGCGATCGTCGCCCTCCTCGTCGTCGCCGCGGCGGCGCTTCCCTTCCTGCTCGACGTCGAGCGCTACCGCCCGTCCATCGAGGGGGCGATCGCGGGGGCCACGGGGCGCGCGGTCACGATCGGCCCCATGCGCCTCACGTTCTTCCCCGCCGCGGAGCTGACCGCGGTCGGCTTTTCCATCGGCGAGGACCCTCGATTCGGCTCGGAGCCCTTCCTCAAGGCGCAGCGGCTCCTCGTGCGCGTGCAGCTCTGGCCTCTCCTCACGCGGCGCCTCGTCGTCGAGGCGCTGATCATCGACGAGCCCGCCGTGCGGCTGGTGCGCGACGCGCGCGGCGAGTGGAACTACGCCTCGCTGACGAAGGGAGTGCAGAAGGCCCCCGGCGGATCGGGCGGCGGCGGGGCGACGGGCGGGGCCGGCGGCGCGCCGCCGGGAAAGCCGGCGGGCACGAGCGCCGCGGGAGGCGGATTCGACTTCGCGGTTCACAATCTGCGCCTCACGAAAGGGACTCTCTCGGTCTCACAGACCGGCGGCGGCGCCGCGGGCTCGAAGGTGAAGGCGATCGAGCTCGACGTGACCGACATCTCGAAAGGCGCGATCGGCGCCTTCGATCTCTCCTTCAAGCTCGAGGCGGGGCCCGACGCGCGCCTCACGGGGAAGGGGCTCGCCGTCGCCCCCGACCGGGCGGAGATCGGCGAGTTTTCCGCTTCGCTCGCCGGGAGCCGCGTCTCGGGATCGTGCAGCGTGAGCCGGTTCGAGCGCCCCATCCTGGACGTCAAGCTCAACTCCCCCTCGCTCGACCTCGACGAGATGATGTCCCTCTTCCCGGCAGCCGGGCCGGCCCCCGCCGCGACCTCCGCGATCCGCACCGCCGCCGACGTGGCGGTCGTCGTCCCGGCGAGGCGCCAGGCGGGCTCGGCGAGCTCGGCGCCGTCGCTCCTGAGGGACCTCACCGTGAGAGGAGATCTCTCGGTCGACAGGATCAAGGTGATGAATCCCGCCCTCTCCACGGCGCGCGCGCGGCTCACGATGGAAGGGGGGGAGGCGCGCCTGTCGGGGGTCTCGGTCAATCTCTACAAGGGCTCTCTCGCCGGCGACCTGTCGGCCCGCGTCACCGAGAGCGGCCCGCCCTTCACCCTCGCCGCCAGCGTGAAGGGGGTGGATTTCAACGCCTTCGCCTCGGATCTGTCGCCCGGCCTCAAGGGGCTCGTCTACGGGACCTTCGACGGCTCGCTCGATCTCGAGGGGCGCGACCTCGACACGCCGGGGCTGCGGCGCAACCTCGGCGGGAAGGGATCGCTCGCTCTCCGCGACGGCAAGCTGACGTCGATCGCCGCCCTCAAGATGCTGGCGAAGGCGCTCGAGGCGGCGGGGGGCGGCGGCATCGGCAAGGACGAGACCCCCTTCTCGTCGCTGGCGGGAACATTCACCGTGGCCAACGGGGTTCTCAGGACCGACGACCTCGCCCTCGACTCCCCCGACCTCGACATGAACGCGTCGGGGAAGATCGGCCTCGACCTCTCGCTCGATCTCGCCGTCTCGGCGAAGCTCAGCGAGAGCGTCAGCGCCGACATGGTCGCGAAGACCCCGAACCTCCGCTACCTCGAGAACAAGAAGGGGAAGCTGGAGGTCGACATGACGCTGGGCGGAACGGTCATGGCCCCCACCGCGGGAGTCGACCCCCGGATGCTGAGCCGCGCCGCGAAGGCCGCGGGGAAGGAGCAGATCCAGAAGCACGGGAAGGATCTCCTCGATCGCGTCCTCAAGAAGAAAAAGCCGAACTGATCGGCCCCGCCGCGTGTCCAACGGTCGCAAACCACGCGCATCTCGACCTGAGGGAGGGCCCGACATGAGATCCGGAGGCACCTCCATCGTTCTCGCGAGCCTGCTCGCCGGGGCCGCCTCGCTCGGCGCCGCGCCGGCGGCCGACGGCGCCTCCACGGCGAGCCCGCCGCGTCCGGCCCGGCCGGACTGCTCGGCCCGCGAGTTCCGCCAGTTCGACTTCTGGATCGGCGACTGGAACGTGACGAGCGGCGGCGCGCAGGCCGGAACGAACCTCGTCACCGCGGAGGAGGACGGCTGCGTCATCCACGAGCACTGGAAGGGATCGCGCGGCGGGACCGGCCAGAGCTTCACCTTCTACAACCGCGTCACCGGAAAGTGGACGCAGATCTGGGTCGACAGCGGAGGGAACCCGGCCGAGCTGCAGGGCGCATACAATGACGGCGTCCTCGCCCTCGCCTCCGAGGTGAAGGGGCCCGACGGGAAGGTCACCCTCTCGAAGCTCACCTTCTTCGACAACAAGGCCGACAGGACGGTGAGGCAGCTCTGGGAGAGTTCCGGCGACGGAGGGAAGACGTGGCAGGTGATCTTCGACGGCCTCTACGCGCGCAAGCCCTAGCCTGCGCGCTGGTCCTCTCGGCGCTGACGGCGGCCCTCGGCCCGACGCGCGAGGCGGCGATCCAGGAAACGCTCGTCAGAATCCGCGCGAACCGCGCCTTGTACGAGCCGCACACGTACGTCGACGGAAACGGTCCGGCGCTTCCCTACAGGCTCTTCAAGCCGGCGGAAGCGGCCGGCAGGAAGTACCCGCTGGTCGTCTTCCTCCACGGCGGGAACGGCGTCGGGACCGAGAACGTCGCGCAGATCAGCGGCGGCAACGCGCTCGGTGCGGGTCTCTGGCTCCTCCCGGAGATCCAGGCCGACCACCCGTGCTTCGTTCTCGCCCCCCAGGCGATTCACGAGTGGGAGGAGACCGGGCTCACCGGGTACATCCTCCTCGTCTCGAAACTGATCGAGTCGCTCGAGAAGGATCTCCCCATCGACGCGTCGCGCGTGTACGTGACGGGGCAGTCGTCGGGCGGGTACGGGACCTGGGTCCTCACCGAGCACCGCCCCGACCTCGTGGCGGCGGCCGCGCCGATCTGCGGCGGCGGCGTCCCCGCGAAGGCGGCGGAGATGAGCCGGGTGCCGGTGTGGGCCTTCCACGGCTCGGACGACCAGGTCGTCGATCCGGCCGAGTCACGACGGATGGTCGCCGCGCTCAGGAAGGCGGGAGGCGATCCGAAGTACACCGAGTACCCGGGCCGAGGCCACGACGTCTGGAACGTCGCGTACACCGAGCCCGACTTCGTCCCGTGGCTCTTCGCCCAGCACCGTGCCCCGGTTTCTTCCGCAGGTCATTGACATTCGATCTGCTTTCGCGCTAGGTTGCGCCCTTCACCAACCCCCTTGGGAGGACCTCGTATGAACCGATGCACGTGGACCGTTTGTCGAGTGATTCTGTGCGGCCTCATCGGCTGCTGCATGACGCTGTCCGGCGCCACCCTGGCCGCCGAGAAGAAGGTCGCGACCCCCCCGAGCGCCGCGGACAACGAGAAGGCGATGATGGACGCGATGATGAAGATGGGCACTCCGGGCGCCCAGCACGAAGCCCTCAAGAAGTTCGCGGGATCGTGGAAGGCGGCGTGCAAGATGTGGATGGGCCCCGGCGACCCCCAGACTTCCGAGGGAACCTCTGAGAACGACGTCGTTCTCGGCGGGCGCTTCCTTCGTGAGTCGTTCAAGGGGACCTTCATGGGTGGGCCCTTCGAGGGAATGGGCTTCCTCGGCTACGACAACCTGAAGAAGAAGTACGTCAGCACCTGGATCGACTCGCTCGGGACGATGATCCAGGACGCCACCGGGCAGATGGACAAGGACGGCAAGGTCCTCACGCTGCACGGCACGTTCACCGACCCGCTCACGAAGAAGCAGTCGCCGACCAGGGAAGTGACGAAGTTCGTCGACGACAAGTCGATCGTGTGGGAGATGTACGGCACCAACGAGAACAAGGAAGTGAAGGAGATGGAGATCACGTACACCCGGAAGTAGCGGGCCGCGCGGGTTGGACGGGTGGGGTCCCGGACCTATACTCCACCCGTCCTGATCGGCGTTTCACCCGCTCGAATCGACGCGTTCCCGCGAGGCGCAGCGCTTGGCCTACAAGATCACCCTCATCCCCGGAGACGGCATCGGCCCCGAGGTCACCGACGCGACGGTGAGCGTCGTCGAGGCGGCCGGCGTCCCGATCGTCTGGGAGCGCGCGGTGGCGGGAGCGGCGGCCCTCGAGCAGCACGGCAACCCTCTTCCCGAAACGGTCCTCGAGTCGATCCGAAAGAATCGCGTCGCGCTGAAAGGGCCGATCACCACCCCCATCGGCACCGGCTTCCCGAGCGTCAACGTCTCGCTCCGGAAGAGCCTCGACCTCTACGTCTCGCTGCGCCCGGTCGCGAGCCTCCCCGGCGTGAAGACCCGGTACGAGAGCGTCGACGTGGTGATCGTGCGGGAGAACACCGAGGGGCTCTACTCGGGGCGCGAGCACACCGTCGTCCCGGGAGTCGTCGAGGCGCTCAAGATCATCACCGACAAGGCGTCGCGGCGCATCGCGCGCTTCGCCTTCAACTACGCGCGGAACGAGGGGCGCCGGAAGATCACCATCGTCCACAAGGCGAGCATCATGAAGCTGTCGGACGGCCTCTTCCTGTCGTGCGCCAACCAGGTCGCGTCGGACTTCCCCTTCATCGAGACGGAAGATCTCCTCATCGACAACGCGTGCATGCAGCTCGTCCTCGATCCCCGCCGCTTCGATCTGCTGCTGATGGAAAACCTCTACGGCGATCTCGTCTCGGATCTGTGCGCGGGGCTCGTCGGGGGCCTCGGGGTCGTGCCGGGGGCGAACATCGGCGATCGGTACGCGGTCTTCGAGGCGGTCCACGGCTCGGCCCCCGATATCGCCGGGAAGGGGCTCGCGAACCCCACGGCGCTCATCCTCTCCGCCAGCCTCATGCTGCGGCACCTCGGCGAGCACAAGGCCGCCGCGCGCGTGAGGCGCGCCGTCGAGGCGGTCCTCACCGAGGGGACGTCGGTGACGGCCGATCTGGGCGGGAAGTCCTCGACCGGCGAGATGGCGGCGGCGATCGCGTCGCGCGTCAGGGAGGCGGCGTGAACCCGATCACGAAGCCTTCGGCCGTTGCGGCGGCCACGGGTCCCGGGGCGCCCCAGGCACTCGTCAAGAAGCACACCGTCACGCTCATCCCGGGGGACGGCATCGGCGACGAGGTCGCCGACCAGGTCATCAAGATCGTGCAGGCCACGGGCGTCTCGCTCGCATGGGACCGGCAGCTCTCCGGCCAGAGGGCCCAGGCCAAGACGGGAGCCGCCCTCCCGCCGGCGCTCCTCGACTCGATTCGCAAGAACAAGGTCGCGCTGAAGGGGAGGATCAACACCCCCATCGGCACCGGCTACGAGTCGCCGAACGTCCAGCTCCGTAAAATCCTGAACCTCTACGCGTCGGTGCGGCCGGTGAAGAACATCGCGGGCCTCCGGGCGCGCTTCGAGAAGATCGATCTCGTCGTCGTGCGCGAGAACACCGAGGACATGTACTCGGGGATCGAGCACGAGGTGGTGCCGGGGGTCGTCGAGAGCCTCAAGATCGTCACCGAGGCCGCCTCGACGCGCATCGCCCGCTTCGCCTTCGAGTACGCGGTGAAGCACGGACGCCGCCAGGTCACCTGCGTGCACAAGGCCAACATCATGAAGATGTCCGACGGCCTCTTCCTGAGCTGCTGCCGCAACGTGGCGCGCGAGTTCCCCCAGGTGGCGTACCGCGAGGTCATCGCCGACAGCGCCTGCATGCAGCTCGTCCTGAACCCGTACGCCTTCGACGTGTTGGTGATGGGGAACCTCTACGGCGACATCATCTCGGATCTGTGCGCCGGCCTCGTGGGTGGGCTCGGCGCCGTCCCCGGCGTGAACGTCGGCGACGGCCTCGTCGTCTTCGAGGCGATCCACGGGAACGCCCCCGACCTCGAGGGGCAGGATCTCGCGAACCCCCTGTCGCTCCTCATCCCCGCGGTCCACATGCTCGATCACCTCGGGGAAGGGGAGGCCGCGGCGCGCATCATGTCGTCCGTGAGCGCGGTGCTCGTGGAAGGGAAGGCCGTGACCGCCGACCTCGGCGGCACGGCGAAGACGAGCGAGATGGCCGCGGCAATCGTCGCAAAGCTTGCCGTTTCCGGGAGACCCTGATGCCGCGCTACCAGAGACACATCTTCGTCTGCACCAACGTGAGGCCGGCCGACGACCCCCAGGGGTGCTGCTCGGCGAAGGGGTCGGACGCCATCCGCTCGGCCTTCAAGGCCGAGCTCAAGAAGCGCAGGCTCCGCACCGTCGTGCGCGCCAACAAGTCGGGGTGCCTCGACGTCTGCGCCTTCGGCGTGACGGTGGTCGTCTACCCCGAGGCCGTCTGGTACGGCGGCGTGAAGCTCGAGGACGTGAACGAGATCATCGATCGCCACGTCGTCGGCGGCGAGGTCGTCGAGCGGCTGCTCCTCAGGCAGTTCCCGTCGGGGCCGTTGAAGCTTAAGCCCCTCGAGATCCCGAAAGAGGGGTGAGCGCCTCGAACGACGCCCGCTCCGCGGTTGTCGCAGTTCGGGGCCGGTGTTAGCATCGCCTCACTGCCATGTGGTGCCCAACCTGCCGTGAGGAGTTCCGGGACGAGGTCATGCGTTGCACCGAGTGCGACGTCCCCCTCGTCGCCTACCTGACCCCGGCGCAGACCGACGAGTTCGACATCCAGCGCGGCCCGCTGACCGGCCGCCCCATCGCGGACGAGCTCGAGACGACCGGCCCCATGGTCGCCGGCACGTACGTCACCCCCGAGGAGTCCCAGGCCGCGCTCCGCGCCCTGAGCGACGCGGGGATTGCCGCCGAGGCGACGAGCCGCGGCGAGGCCTTCCCCACGAACGTCTCGAAGTACGAGCCCGCCTACCTCGTCACGGTCGCCGCCGTCGACATGCCGAAGGCGCGCCAGGTCCTCTCGAGCGCCGGCCTCGTGCCGACCGCCGTGGCCCGCTACCGGAAGGAGCCCGACGCGCACGCCGCCGTCGCCGCGCTCGAGTCGAGCGCGATCCGCGCGCGCATCTCGACGCTCGTCCTCGACGAGTTCCCCGCCGAGTTCCGCGACGAGATGGAGCCCTACTCCGTCGAGGTCCCGGCGGAGGACGAGGGAAGGGCGATCGACATCCTCAAGGCCCACGGCCTTCTCAGCTGCGAGGCGTGCGGGGCGCAGATCCAGGAGGACGACGCCGCGTGCCGCACCTGCGGCGAGGTCGTCGCGATCTGATCCGCCGACTCCTCGCCTCGTTCGCCATCCTCTCCCTCCTCCTTGCCTGCGCCGCCCCTGCCGTCCGCGCCGAGGACGGCAAGGTCACCTCGGGGATCAAGTCGTTCGGGAAGAAGGTGGGGGAGAAGAGCGTCGAGGCAGGCCACGCGATCGCGGGGATCGCGAAGAAGATCTGGTACAAGGGAAAGCAGGTCTCGGCCCCGCTCCTGCACGACGTCCAGCGCAGCACGCGAAAGTTCTGGGACGAGACCATCAAGGGGAAGGACAAATCGATCGACGCCCTCAAGGACGAGAACGGGAAGCTGAAAGGTCAGCTCGACGGGAAGGGCGATTGAGCGCACTCAGGGTGATAGCCGGCGCCGCGCTCCTCGCGTCGCTCGCCGGCTGCTCCGGGGTCGGTTCGACCGCGGCCGACCCCTACATCGCGCAGGCGGCGGACGCGGAGGAGCGCGCGGGCCTCACGGCGGCGCGCGACGACATCGACGCCGAGATGAGCGCCGTCGCCGCGGAGAAAGACCGGGAGATCGAGCGCCTGAAGCAGGAGAACGCCGAGCTCAGGTCCCGGATCGCGGCCCGGAAGAAGAGCTGACCGGCCGCGCCGACGCGATCCGGTCGACGACGAAGTTCTTCACGCTGCCATCGATGTGGCACTCGGCGGCGAGGTTGAGCTCGCCTGCGATCTCGAGGAGGAAGAGCGGCGTCACGGGGCGGGGTGCGTCCCCCTTGCTCCCGGAGCGGTAGACGATGGCGAAGGGAGCGCCGCTGCCCAGGCTCGCGGCCAGAGCGGCGAGACGCTCGGGGAGCGCCAGGGTGCCGTCCGGGGCGGTGCCGAAGGCGAGGCGCGACTCGCTCGCCTTCTCGGCGTCGGCAAGCGTCGCATCGGAGCCAAGGGCGGCGAGGCAGGCCTTCAGCACCCCGGCGCATGCGACGACGTCGGCCATCGCCCGGTGGGCCACCGGCATCTCGATCCCGAGCGAGGCCGCGAGCGGCCCCAGCGCGTAACGCGGCGCCTTCAGGAGGCGTCGCGCGAGCCGGTGGGTGTCGAGGACCGGGTTGCCGCGCGGGGTGAGGCCGGCGGCGCGGGCGGGGAGGAGCATCATCGAGACGTCGTACGGGGCGTTGTGCGCCGCGAGGATGTCGTCTCCCGTGAACTCGAGGAAGCGCCGGGCGGCGTCGCCGAACGGCGGCCGGCCGCGGACCATCTCGTCGGTGATCCCGTGGATCGCCGAGATCTGAGGCGGGATGGGGACGCCGGGGTCGACGAGCGACTCGAACCGCCCCGTCTCCTCGCCCCTCTCGATCGAGACGGCGGCGATCTCGAGGACCCTGTCGTTCACGGCCGAGAGCCCCGTCGTCTCGGTGTCGAAGACGACGAGGCGCGAGGCTGCGATCGTTCGGGAGGGGGGCGTCATCCGCCGCATCGTACCTCCGGAGGGCCGAAGTCGGCTGCTATAATCGCGCCCGTCTTTTTCGACGCCTCCCGGGCTGAGGCCCGGTTCCTCGGAGCCATTCATGGACATGTTGAGCCGACAGCTCGCGCGATTCGCCGTCCGCCTCTCCTACGAAGACCTTCCGCCGCGGGCGATCGACGAGGCGAAGCGCTTCCTCCTCGACTCGATGGGGTGCGCCCTGGGGGGCGTGAGGACTCACGACGCGCGCATCATGCGCGAGTTCATCGAGGAGGAGGGGGGGCGCGCCGAGGCGACGCTGATCGGCACGCGCAGGAAGGTGCCCGCGACGTGGGCCACCCTCTACAACGCGCTCGTGGTCCGCGCGCTCGACTACAACGACATCTACTGGAAGGCCGACCCGTCGCACCCGAGCGACATCCTCCCCGCGGCGATTTCGATGGCGGAGAGGGTGGGGGCCGGGGGGCGCGACGTGATCCTCGGCATCGTCATCGGGCACGAGCTCGAGATGCGCTTCTGCGAGGCGGCCGAGCCGGGGATCCGAGAGCGCGGGTGGCACCACGCGAGCCTCACGGGGTTCGTCTCGCCCGTGGTCGCGGGGAAGATCCTGGGTCTCACCGAGGATCAGATGGTCCACGCGATCGGGATCTCGGGGTCTCACACGCTGACGCTCGGCGCTGTCACGGCCGGCAAGCTCACGATGATGAAGAACACCGTCGACCCCATCGCGACGTGGCAGGGGGTGATCGCCGCCCTGTGGGCGCAGAAGGGATTCCACGGCCCCGAGCACGTCATCGACGGGAAGGAGGGGCTCTTTCATTGTCTTGGCAAGGCGTGGCGGCCGGAGATGCTCACCGCGGGGCTCGGCGAGAGCTTCAAGATCCAGGACTGCTCGATGAAGTTCTTCCCGACCGAGGCGCTGACCCACACGCCGCTCTCCGCGGCCCTCGAGCTGCGGAGCAAGCACGGGATCGACCCCGGGTCGATCGAGTCCATCACCGTCAGGACGGTCCGCCGCGCCGTCGACATCCTCTGCGATCCGTCGAAGTACAGGCCGACGTCGCGCGAGACGGCCGATCACTCTCTGCCGTACTGCATCGGCGTCGCGCTGATGGACGGGAAGGTCACCCCCGACTCCTTCGACGAGAAGCGCTTCACCGACCCGAAGCTCCTCGACCTGATCCAGAAGGTGAAGGGGGTCGGCGACGAGGAGATCGAGAGGAACTTCCCGCGCCTGTACACCTGCGACATGACGATCGCCGTGAAGGGGGGAAAGACCTTCCAGTGCCGACTGGACTACCCGAAGGGGGACCCCAGGAATCCCCTGACCCCCGCCGAGCTCGAGGGGAAGTTCATGAGCCTGGCCGAGCCCGTGGTGCCGGCGGGGAAGGCGCAGGAGATCGCCTCGATCATCATGGGGCTGGAGAAGGAGAGGAGCCTCGGCCGCCTGATGGAGGCGATGGTCGCGGCCTGAGTTACTTCTTGCTGAAGCCGATGATCCAGGAGGCGCCGACGCTGAAGAACGCGTCCGTCCCGCTCGTGCCGAGCGTCCGCAGGTGGCGCACGAAGAACTCGCCATTGACGTGGAGGCCCTTCCACGCCTGGTAGCGCACGCCGAAGCCGAGGTCACCGTACAGCGTGTTGTCGTCCCTCACGGTCGAGCCGGGACGGCCGGGGTCGAACGTCGTCGTCGCCTTCCCGCCCCCGACGATCATGTAGGGGTTCGCCTTCACGTCGTCCGAGCCCTTGAGCACGCCCATCACGCGCAGCCCGGTGTACTGCTGCTTGTAGGTCGAGTGGGAGAGATCCGCCTCGCTCTTCCGCGTGGTGACGGTGTCGTACGTCCCCTCGATCTGAAGGGCCGGATGGACGACGAGGCCGAGCCGGAACCCTGTGGCGAAATCGTTGTCGATGCCGATCGTCTTGTCGAACTTGATCTCGGAGCCCTGAACGCCGACGTCGATCGACCACTTCTTCACCGCCTCGGCGGTTGAAAGAGACGAGCCCGCGAGCAAGAGGACGGACACGAGCAGCGCCAGCACGCGACGGTTCATGAGGAACTCCTCAGCTTCGATGGTCGGTCAGGGTTCAAAGGCGCGTAGGATATCCGGAGGCCCCGGCGCGGGCAAGCTCTCCGGGGACGGACGGTCGAAGCCCGTCTCAGTCCGCCGCCGGCTCCCCGTGGCCCGCCGGCGCGTGGTGCGCCATGGGCGGCGCGACCCAGTCGGGGCGCGCGAAGATCGACTGGAGCAGCCGCCGGTCCTGAGCCGTCGGCGTGACGGAGGCCAGGTACGCCGCGTACCGCGCCGGATCGATCGGATCTCCGGTCACGGAGTATCGCGCCCCCGCGTGCTCGCCGATGGCGCGGTTGAACCTCATGTCGGGCGCCGTCAGCTTCGGCCCGTCGGCGGGGAGCATCGTGTTGAGCGCGGCGATGTGCCGGTCGACGTCCTCCTTGTAGAGGTTCCGGGCGTAGTCGTTGAGGGTGTCGCGGTCGGCCTCGGCGCCGTTGGTGTCCTCGTCGAAGCGGCCCTTGAGGCCCCACACGTACGCCCAGTGCGCCGACGACGAGTTGTCGACGCCGAACAGGTCGTAGGCCGTCGGGACCCACTTGTTGAAGTAGCGCTGCAGAGTCTCGATGGGGACGACGCCCGCCTTCACGACCCGCTTCAGCCCGTTGTGCCCCGTGCCGAGGTGGAACGCCTCCTCGCGGAGCATCGGTCCCATCGAGCGGGCGAGGGGGGCGAAGCCGGAGAAGGTGAGCATCTTGAGCTGGAACTTGCCGTCGCGGTCCACGAACTCGGTGTAGGTGTAGAAGTCGAGCCAGTCGTCCACGTCCACGTTGAAGGAGCCGAGAAGGCGCGTGTTCTGCCAGGAACGGCGCTCGAGCTGCTTCTGCGCGTCGATGCGCCCGGATCGGCCGAACTGCGTCACGAGGACGTGGCACATCTGGAACCCGTGGCGCATCTCCTCGCGCATCACGCGCGTCAGGCAGCCGAGGTCGTACTCCGACGGCGCGGAGGTGACGAGCTTCCGCTGCTGCTCGACGGAGGCGAACTCGGTGTCCCCCTGGTACACGATGAGGTGCTGCAGGGCGTCACGGATGCGCTGGTCGGGGACCTCGGTGATCCGCTCCCAGCGCTTCTGGCCCTTGTAGTCGCCGAACAGGATGTCGGGGCTGCCGAGCTCTCCGTACTTCGCCTCGAACGCGTAACCTTCGCCGATGCGCGGGTCGAGCCCGATCGCCCTCTGCCACTCGTTGAAGTAGTCGACCCAATCGTCGAACGTGGAGATTCTCGGTTGCATCACCCCTCCTGTCGCGCGGAATGGAAAATTCTAACACGGGCCGGAGAGGCCTCGCCAGGCGCCCCTTCAGGCGAGGCCCGCCGCCTCGGGAGTGACGCCCCGGAGCGCCAGGACCCTCTCGACCACCTCGCCGATCTTGTTGTTCGGGGTGGAGGCGCCGGCGGTGATGCCGACGATGGATCGACCGGCGGGGAGCCAGCCGCGGGACTCGATCTCCTGGTCGGCGCCGAAGGGCTTGTGGCGGATGCGGTCGGCGTCGAGGAGGCACTCGGCGTTCTGGATGTGGTAGGCGCTCGTCGACTGCCCGGCGATCTCGACCAGGTGGTTCGTGTTGCTCGAGTTGTATCCGCCGATGACGAGCATGAGATCGAGCGGCTCCTTCGTCATCTTGAGGATCGCGTCCTGCCGGTCCTGCGTCGCCGAGCAGATCGTGTCGAAGGATCGGAACCGCTCCGGGAGAGACGCCGCGCCATGCCGGTCGGCGATCGCCTCGCGGAGGGCGTCGGCGATCGCGAGCGACTCGCTCGAGAGCATCGTCGTCTGGTTGGCGACGCCGATCCGGCCCAGATGCGTGTCGGGGTCGAACCCGGGAGAGGCCGCGGATTCGAACCGTCCGAGGAAATCCCCGCGATCTCCGCCGCCCCGGATGTACGCGCAGACCCACCGGGCCTCGTCCATGTCTTTCACCACGAGGTAGCGCCCCGCCTCGTAGCGCGTCGCGCGGGACGACGTCGCCCGCGTCTCCTCGTGCTGGTACTTCCCGTGGATGACCGAGGTGAACCCCTCCCGCGCGTACTTCTCGACGTTCTTCCACACGTTCAGGACGGAGCCGCACGTCGTGTCGACGAGGACGCACCCCGTCGCGCGGAGCTGCTCGAACATCCTGAACGGGACGCCGAAGGCCGGGATGATGACGACGTCGTCGCCATGGAACCGGCCGCCGTCCTTCGCGGCTTCCTCCGGGGAGAGGATCTCGATGCCCATCTCCCGGAGCCGGGTGTTCACGTGCGGGTTGTGGATGATCTCGCCGATGAGCGTCACGCGCCGATCGGGGAATTTCTCCATCGTCTCGTAGGCGTACTCGACGGCCCGGTCGACGCCGTAGCAGAAGCCGAACTCGACGGCGAGACGGATCTCTATCTGGGGCGTTGTGAGCCGGAATCCCGACTCGCGGATGCGCTCGACGACGCCGCTGTGGTAGTCGCGGCGGAGCGATCCCTCGATGACCGTCTTGAGGCCGAAGCCCTTCTGGAAGTACGCCTTTTCGGGCAGGTGGTCTCCTTCCTGGTTCAGCCAGTCATCCTATCACGCCCCTCGCGGGGCCGCCGGGCCGGGCGGAGCCGGCTCGTCTTCGGCGCGGGGCGATGATATTCTCGCCGCAGGGTGACGACACGATGATCGAAAGCCTGAAGACGCGAGCGGTGAGCCGCCGTCCCGACAAGATCCGGCTCCAGGGGCGCGTCCTGCTTCTCGTCGACGATGCGGCGATGATGCGCCGCCAGCTCCAGGGAGAGGAGATCCCCTGGCGCGACGGCCTCCCGCTCCGCGACGACATCTCGACCGACGAGATCACCCCCGCCTACATCTGCTACCACTTCGACGAGAAGCTCGGGGACTTCCCCTACCTGGGGCTCCGGGCCTCGGGGGAGTTCCCGGTCACCGAGGGGACCGTCCGCGCGGGGAAGTTCGTCGCCTCGGTGGCCGGCAAGCGCCGCGGCAAGGGATCGAGCCGCGAAGCGTCCCCTTATGCCGAGATGTGCGCCGGTATCAAGGTCGTCATCGCCGAGAACATCGAGCGGATCTACAAGCAGAACTCCCAGAACCTCGGCATCCTCACCTCCACCGATTTCGGCCTCGTCGAGAGGATCCGGCGCGGGGAGGAGATCTCCCTCGACGAGTTCACGCGCGGCGAGGACGAGATCACGCGGCAGATCATCGAGTACGGGGGCCTCTTCCCGTACAACGTCGCGCGGCTCCAGGGACTGTCTTCGGCTCCGTACCCGAAGAGCGCGCCGCGGCCGATGACCCTCGCCGAGAAGATCCTCGCGAAGCACATGGTCACGGATCTCAGCGCCGGCTCGACCGGCGTCGCGTCGGTCCGCCCGGGCGACGCGGGCTTCGTTCAGTGCGACATCCGCTTCTCGCACGAGTACGTCACGCCGATGGCGGCGATCTTCTTCGAGAGCCTCGTCGGGGCCGACGAGAAAGTGGCCGACCCCTCGTCGGTCCTCTTCTTCCGCGATCACCTGACCTTCCTCGAGAAGGTGATGCCCCTCGAGCGGAAGAAGCTCGGCCTCCTCGACCTCGCGAACCAGCTCTCGGTGAAGCAGGCCGACTTCGCGAGGAAGCAGGGGATTCGCCTCCACGGCGACTCGCCGGCCGGCGGATCCGAGGGGATCTGCCACAGCATCATCTACCAGAACTACGCCCTCCCGGGGCAGGTCATCATCGGCTCGGACTCGCACACTCCCCACTCGGGCGCCGTCGGGTGCGTCGCGTTCGGCGTGGGCACCACCGACATCTTCAACTCGTGGATCACGCGCGACGTCCGCGTGCGCGTCCCCGAGACGCTGCGCGTCGAGATCACGGGGCGGCGCGCTGCGGGGGTGACCGCGAAGGACTTCATGCTCGCCCTCCTCGCGCACCCGTACGTGCGGAGCGGCAAGGCGCTCGGCAAGGTGATCGAGTACGGCGGGGAGGCCGTCTCTGCCCTCGACATCGACGAGCGCGCGACGATGACGAACATGGCCGCCGAGGTCGGCGGCTTCACCGGCATCGTCGCCCCCGACGCCCGCACCGCCGGGTTCCTGGTCGCGATGCGGGGGATGGCGCGCGCCGAGGCCGAGAGGCTCTGCGCCGCGTGGCAGGCCGATCCCGGCGCCGAGTACGCCGAGACGATTCGCTTCGACGCGAGCTCGCTCGCGCCGATGGTCGCGACCCCCGGCGATCCCGGCAACGGCGTGTCGGTGACCGCGCTCACCGCTCCGGTGAAGGTGAACATCGCCTACGGCGGCTCGTGCACCGCCGGCAAGCGCGAGGACATGGACATGTACGCGGCGGTCCTCGCGGACGCGCTGAAGCGGGGAGAGAAGGTCCATCCGGAGGTCGAGTTCTTCATCCAGTTCGGCGCGCAGGAGGTGAAGACCTACTGCGAGGAGCGCGGCTACATCGACGTCTTCCGGAGGGCGGGGGTGACGCTCATCGATCCGTCGTGCGGCGCCTGCATCAACGCCGGGCCGGGAGCCTCCACCTCGAAGGAGCAGATCACCATTTCCGCGCAGAACCGGAACTTCCCGGGGCGATCCGGACCCGGCCAGGTCTACCTCGCGTCCCCCTACACGGTGGCGGCTTCCGCCGTCGCCGGACGGATCGTCGCGTGGGAGCCGGCAGCCGTTCCAGCGCGCTGACTATCTCCTGCCAATCGCCGCCCGCGGATTGACATGGCGCTTCCGCGTGGTTCACCGTATTCCCGTCATCGCAATGCTGGCTGCGGAACCGCCGGTAGACTCTCCTTGCCCCGCGGGGGGGGGACGCGTGCGCCGAGCTTTTGTCACGATCACGTCGATGATGGTCCTCCTGGCCCCGCTGTCGGGCGCCTCCCCGTGCGCGCCCGAAGATCGTGCGGCCACGGCCGCCGAGGGCTCGGACACATCCCCTGTCGCCGCCGAGCTCGAGGCGATCCGGCAGCTCATGTCCGCGGGGAAATTCGCGGACGCGGAATCGTCCGCGCGCGCCCTCCTCTCGGAGAGGGAAGCCGCGGAGGGACCCGACGCGAGCGCGACCGCCGACGCCATCGAACAGCTGATCCGCGCGCTGTGGCGCGAGGGGAAGCAGAAAGACCCGCAAGTCGCCGCGCTGGCCGAGCGCCTCGTGTCGATCCGGGAGACGAGCGACCCGCCGGAGGGTCTCAAGCTCGGCTCCAGCCTGGCGATCGTCGGCAGCGTGAGGGCCGTCGCGGGAGGATTCGCGGATGCGAGGCAGTTGTACGAGAGGGCGATCGACGTGGCGGAGCGGGCAACCTCCCACGACGACCCGGCGCTCGCTCCATTTCTTTACGATCTGGGCATGCTCCTCCAGCGCCACAGCGACTACGACGGTGCGCTGATCGCGTTCGAGCGGCGCCACGAAATCCTCGATGCCCAGGCACCGCCGGAGCAGCGGCCGATTCCCGATACCTACGTCGCCGCCTGCCACATCATGCTAGGAAGGTACGACGAGGCGCTGCGCGAGCTGGAGCGAGACCTGCAGGTGAACATCGCGGTGCACGGGCCGGACGACGCCTCCGTCGCGAGGAGCGAGAATGCGCTCGGCGCCCTGTTCGTCTCGCTCGACGACTGGCCGGCGGCGCGCGATCACCTCGAGCACAGCGTCGCGATCTTCGAGACGGTGTACGGCGCCGACTCCGTCAATGTGGCCACCGGCCTGAGAAACCTCTCTCTGACCCTGGTGAGGCTGGGAAACGACGACGAAGCGCGCACGCTCGCGGAGCGGGCGGTGGCGATCTACGAGAAGTCACCTGGACCGGAGAGTACCGAATACGCGGCCTCGCTCTCCACTCTCGCGGACGCGCTCCAGAGCCAGGGGGAGTACCGAGCGGCGCGCGAACGATACGAGAAGTCCATCGCGATCCGGGAGGAAGCCAACGGGCCCGACGATCCGCGTCTCGCGTCGCCCCTCGAGAACCTCGGCCGCCTCTACGAGACTCTCGGGGACGACGCCTCGGCCATGGCCGCGTTCCGCCGCGCCCTGAAGCTGAGGGAGAATGCGCTCGGCGAGGATCACCCTGACGTTGCGTACGTGCTCGTCGAGATGGCGGGCCTTCTGTACCACCAGGGAGCCTATGCGGAGGCGCGCCGGCTGGTCGATCGGGCCCTCGCCAACCGGGAGAAGACTTTCGGACCGCTGCACCCTGAGATGGCCGAATCGCTGAGCCTTCTCGGATGGATCCAGTGGGCCTCGGGCGATTCCACCGCGGCGCTCACGACCGCGCTGAACTCCGAGCAGATCGCTCGCGAGCACCTCCGGCGGGTCTCCCGCCGCCAATCGGAGCGCGAGGCGCTGCGGTACCAGACGGTTCGGAGCTCCGGCATCGATCTGGCTTTCTCCGTGCTCGCGAGCCAGCGCCGATCGGAGGCCGGCACGGAAGACGTCGAGAGGGCATGGGACGCCCTGATTTCGTCGCGGGCGCTCGTCCTCGACGAGATGGCGCGGAGGCACCGCGTCGCCCTCGCGTCCGAATCGAGCGAGATGCGCCCGCTGTTCGATGAGCTCGAAAGGACACAGGTCCAGCTCGAGCGACTCGTCATCAAGGGTGCTGCACCAAGCGAGGGCGAGTCGTACCGCGCCAGCCTGGCGGCCGCTCGGCTGGCCGTGGAGCGCGCCGAGCGTGCGCTCGCGAGCCGGAGCGATGGAGGGGGCACCGGGGAAGCGTCCGCCGCCGTTGACGTGCCTCAGCTCGTGTCGGCTCTGCCCTCGGACACCGTCCTGGTCGCGTACGTCTCATTCGGGCAAGTTGCCGGTCGCGACACGCCGGGCGTTCCGCCACCCCCGCGCGTGCGCTCGTACGCGGCGCTGGCCCTCGGGAAGAGCCGAGGCGGGACCGCGATGATCCCGCTGGGTCCGGCGGCTCGGATTGACGCGCTCGTCAAGGGATGGCGAAAGGAATTGGATGCGCCCCCCGAGACGCCCGAATCGCTGAAGAAGTACCGGACCGCCGGGACAGCTCTCCGGAAAGCCATATGGGATCCGATCGCCCGAGCCATCCGCGGCGCGGGAACGGTTCTGATCGTGCCCGATGGTTCCATCAACCTCGTTTCGTTCGCGGCGCTCCCCATCGGGAACAAGTCGTATCTGGTCGAATCGACTCCGCGCATTCACTACCTGTCGGCCGAGAGGGATCTTGTTCGCTACGCCTCGAGGGTCGATGCCGTGGCGACGACGACCGCGCGCGGAATGCTGATTCTCGGTGCGCCCGACTACGACGCGGGCACGGGAGGACCGGCGGCTGCGTCCGGGCCGGCGACCGTCGCTTCAGGCCCGAGCGGGATGGGTGCGGAGCGCGCGGAGCCGCCGAGCGCTCGTTCGGCGTGCGCGGATTTCCGGACCCTCAGGTTCGGCCCGCTTCCCGGCTCGCGGGCCGAGGCCGACGAGGTGGCGAGCCTCTTCAGGACGCGCGCCCGGCCGCCTGACGGGGCAAATGGCGAGCCTGTCATCGAGCTTCTCGGAGCCGATGCGAGCGTGGAGAAGTTCAAGAGCCACGCGGTCGGGCGGCGGGTCATCCACATCGCGACCCATGCCTACTCCGTTTCGAACTGCTCGGGCGAGCACGAGGACGACAGCGACAGACTGCCGATCACGTCGGGACTCAACGCGCGGTTCATCGACGAGGATCCCTTGATCCGCACAGGCCTCGCCCTCGCCGGGGCGAATCGGCGGGAGGAGCGGTCCGAGCGGCGAGGTCGGGGCGACGGGATCCTCACCGCGCAGGAGATTGCCGGGATGGATCTCCGAGGCGTGGAGTGGGCCGTTCTCTCCGCGTGCGGCACCGGGGTGGGTCCCGTGCAGTCCGGCGAAGGGGTGTTCGGGCTTCGCAGGACCGTCCAGGTCGCCGGTGTCCGAACGGTCATCATGAGCCTCTGGGCCGTGGAAGACCATGCCGCTCGCGATTGGGTCAGGAGCCTGTACGAGAACCGGCTGAAGGACGCTTCGACCGTCGACGCAGTCCGCAATGCGAGCCTTCGCGTGATCGACACGCGCCGCCGCGCCGGTGTGACGACGCACCCGTTCTACTGGGGGGCTTTCGTCGCGGCGGGGGATTGGAAGTAGGACGGCTCCTACTCCCTGTAACCTTTCGTCTCTTCCACCCGACCAATCCACCGGAATCGGTGTCGCTGAGTTCGGGCGTCCGCACACCGCGGTGTCGGCTCCGCTCGCCGTCGATCAGGAGGAGACGCCATGTCGCGAATCTCGATCGCTGCCGTCTGTTTCGTCGTCTGCGCGTTGCTCATCGGCGTCACCGTCCCGCGAGGGACCCCGGCCGCCGCGGCCGCGACGACCGCCGGTCCCGGCGAGGCAACCAACTTCGTTCCCGGCGAGGTGTTGATCCGATTCAAGCCCTCGGGAGTGGGATTGGCGCGAGCGAGCGCGCTCGCGGAGCTTAATGCCCTTCCGCTCAAGAAGTTCCCGAGCGGGGCGGAGCACTGGAAGCTCGGCCCGGGAGTGAGCGTCGAGGACGCCATCGGGCGGATGAGCCGGAGGCCAGGGGTGGAATACGCCGAGCCGAACTACTACGTCGTCCCGGCGACCATCCCGAATGATCCCAACTTCGGCAATCAGTGGGGGCTGAGGAATACCGGGCAGGCATACGAGCCCGGGGTCATCACCGGAACCCCCGACGCGGACATCGACGCCGATCTCGCCTGGAACGCCGGCACCGGGAGCTCCAGCGTCGTCGTCGCGGTCGTCGACTCGGGCATCGACTACAACCATCCGGATCTCGCCGCCAACATCTGGACAAATCAGGGTGAGAGCGGAGGTGGAAAAGAGACGAACGGAATCGATGACGACCAGAATGGGTACGTCGACGATGTCCACGGCTACGATTTCGGTGACGGTGACGGAAATCCCATCCCCTATCCCGCCATCGGAAGTTTCTTCCCCGGCGCGTGCCCTTTCATGCCGCGACATGGGACTCTCGTGGCCGGCTTGATAGGAGCCGTCGGGAACAATGGTATTGGGATCGCCGGGGTGAGCTGGAACGTGAAGCTCATGGCGCTCAAGAACGTCGCGCTCGGGGAATCCGCCGGGACCGTGGACAGGTACGTCAATTCCATCAACTACGCGAGGACGATGGGCGCGAACATCATCGACGCCTCCTGGGAGATCCCCCCCCCGTGCCCAGCCCATGGAACCGGGATCTGTTCTCAGACGCTCTACGATGCCATCAACGCCGCCGGCCTGCAGGGGATTGCGTTCGTCGCGTCCTCGGGAAACAACGGGAATGATGAGGACGCCCTCGCGGCGAAGAACCGGTACTATCCCGCGGCGTACGATCTTGCCAACGTCATTGCCGTAGCCGGGTCCGATCCCAACGACGCGCTCTACGGCAACTACGGCGCCACCGTCGTGGATCTGGCCGCCCCTGGCGTCAACATGATCACGACGACGTGGAACCCGGTGTTCACCACCGACGAGGACGGCTGCACGCTCGTTGATGTCGCCCACACGTACGAGTACGACACGGGGACGTCGATGGCCGCTCCCATAGTCGCCGGCACGGCGGCGCTCCTGCGGGCAATCAAACCCACGATCACCCTCACTGAGCTCAAGAGCGTCCTTCTCGCGTCGGCGGAGCGGCGTCCTTCGCTGCAGGGAAAGATGGTGAGCAACGGGCGTCTCAACGCCAACTGCGCCGTGGCGAAGGTGAGCACCAGCCCGGCCGACGCAGATCTCGACGGCGTCCCCGATGCCTGCGACTACTGCCCGTCGCTCTACAATCCCAGCCAGACGGTGGGGGCTCCGGTCGCGCAGGTCCTCTGGCCGAACGGCAGCACCACGGTCTCGATCAACGAGGTCCGGACAATCACGTGGACGGCGTCGGAGACTGGAGGGTGCGTCCCCAAAGTGGACCTCCTGCTCTCCCGCAGCGGGTCGGGCGGACCCTTCCAGACGATCGCGCTCGGCGTGCCCAACACGGGGTCGTACAACTGGACGGTGACCGGACCGACGACGACGCAGGCCTTCCTCAAAGTGGTCGCCCAGGACCCCGCGATGTTCACCGGATCCGACCTGAGCAATGCCGCGTGGACGATTCAGCCCGCGTGCGGCCCCTGCGTCGTGAGCTACTGCGCCGGGGAGGGGTCGCGGTGCACCTTCAACGATACGTGCGGCGCCGGTGGGTGTTGCAACTACACGTGCGCTCCCGACGCCACGTGCGGCGCTCCGGACCCGTGCCCGTCTGGCGCCTGCAGCTGCTGAAGCGCTCGGCCCCCGCGCCGCCGTCGGGCGGCGCGGGGAAACGCGCCGGTTGTCCTCACTCCTCCGACGCCTCGACGCGAAACCGATACTCGTACGGCCGCTCGGCTCCCGAAGCCGGCCGTTCCGTGACGACCAGGGAGTAGTCACCGGCGGTTCCGAGCAGCGCCGCGGGCAAGGTGTACGTGCTCCGTCCCATCGCGTCGAGGAGGAGCTTCCCGTCGCGTCGGGCGAGGAGCCGGCCGTCCGGGGCGTGCAGCTCGATCGTGAACTCCGCCTCCGCGTTCAGGGGGGGAGTGAACGTGATGGTCGCGAGCTCGGCCCCCTCGCGCACGACAAACGTCGGGATCGACCCCTCGGCGCGCGTGAGGGTGGGGAGGCTCAGGACCACGCTCGTTCTCATCTCCGCGTCGCGCCGGAGCCGGGGGAGCCGGATCTCCGCGCCGCCTTCCTCCCGGGTGATCCCGGGGAATCCCAGGGCGGCCCACCAGATCCCGAGCCCCGCCGGGACGAGCAGGAGCGCGGCGACGAGCCAGCCTACGCGCGGGGAGGCGCCGGCGGCGCGTCCGGGGGGAGGGGCGAACGGAGCATCGACCTGTTCGCCGATCTCGCGCGCGATGCGGGAGAGGACCTCCGTCTCCGCCTCGCAGATCTCGCAGCCATCGAGATGGAGCCGGACCGCGGCCTCCTCGTCCCCCTCGAGGCTGCCATTCACGTACCACGGGATCATTGCGTTCGCCTCGTGGTTGCAGCGCTTGCGGCTCACGGCACACGCCCCTTCCCGTCGAGGAGCCGGCGTCCCCCCGCCACCAGCCGATCCTTGCAGCGCGACATGCGGGTTTTCACGGCGCCTTCCGAGATTCCGAGCTTGCGGGCGACCTCCGAATACGAATAGTGTTCGTGAAAGACCATCGAGATGAGCTGCCGGTCCGAGTCCTGGAGGTCGTGCAGGATCTTGCGGACGAGATCGCGGGCGATCGACTGGTCGGACGCTTCCCGTGTGCTGGGGCCTCTACGCGCGTCGACGGCTCCCGGTTTCTCGTGATGGCGCCACGCGAGGCGGCTCGCGTCGATGCAGACGTTCTTCGCGATGCGGTGGACGTACGTCCTCAGCGAGGAGCGGCCGACGAACCTCGATCGGCTCAGGTTGGCGAACACCCTGACCCTGGTCTCCTGCCGCAGGTCGTCCCATTCCGCCCTCAGCGACAGGAACTCCGAGTGGAGGACGGCCGCGATCCAGGAATCGATCGTCCGGACGGCAGCCGGCTCACCCTGGACGAACGCGTCGATCAGCTCCCTGTCGTCCAGCGTTGGAGATTCCGGCAACGGCCTGACCTCCGAGCACTTCATGGGTCGGGCGGAACGTACCCTGATCGGGTGAAGAGCGCAATGCCTCGGGCCCCGGGCCGTCCTATACTGGCTCCCCTCGCGGAAGCCCGGAGCTCACGAGGATGGAGACGCCCCTCCTGAGATGACGCAACCGGCCGTCCAGCCCGCGCGCTGCCCCTCCTGCTCCGGGGAGATCCGCCCCCTCGCGGGGGCGATGCGCTGCGGCTCGTGCGACGAGACCCTTTACCAGCTCGGCCCGGTGGTCCTGAAGCACCGCGCGGCCGCCCCCGTCGTCACGATGGCGATGGCGGCCGACCGTCTCCGCAACCACCTGCGACGCCGCGCGATCCTTCGCCCGGGACGCATCGAGGGGGACTGCTACCTCCTCCCGTTCGTTCGCTTCGAGGGGACGACCCCCGAGGGGGACGAGACCTTCGCGCTCCTCGCGGCGTCCATCGGCGAGGAGAGGCTCGAGGCCCCCTTCCTCCCTCCTGCCGATCTCAAGCCGTTCGAGCCCCCTGCCGAGGGGGCCGCGGGGGCGTCGGGGAGCGGGCACGCCGTCCTGAGGGTGCTGCCGCCGTCGCTCGCCGAGGAGGCGCTGCGCGCGCGCCGCGTCGCGCGGCTGGCGCGCCGCGACGAGCGTCGAGCTGATCCACTTCCCGTTCTGGCTGATGCGCGTCGAGGACACCGGTCGTCTCGAGGGGGCGTGGATGGACGCCATCGAGGGGAAGATGATCCATCACCGCCTTCTCCTTCCCTCGCCCCTCCCGTCGGCGAAGCAGCTCGCCCTCCGGGCCGCGATCCCCGCCGCCGTGGTCGCCGTCGCCGTCTCGGCCCTCCCCGCGGCCGCGCTGCCGGCCGCCCTCGCCGTCTGGGCCGGCTCGGCCGCGATGTTCCGCGCCACGATGGGGAACTCCCGTGGCTGAGAGCGTCGTCGTCGGCCTTCGATCCACCGTGTCGTGCGGCTTCTGCGGAAAACCGATCCACGCCGATCTCGCCGTCCCCGCTCATTTCTGCCGCGACTGCGGATGCTGCCTCCTGGTCCGGACACCCGCCGGTTCGGCCGCGCCGCTCCTCACCCCGCTCGTTCCGCCGCGCGTGACCCGGGAGGCCGCGTGGTCGCGCCTCCAGGGAACCGGCGGGGATCTCGATCGCGCGCAGCTCACCGGCGCGCGGCTCCTCCTCGTGCCGTTCCACGAGTGGGCCCCCGATCTGGGGAGGACCCGCGTCGTGAAGGACGCGCGCGCTCTCCTCGCCCCCGCCTGCGATCTCCTTCCGGCGGGATTCCAGGCCCCGGTCGCCCCGCTCGGAGACGATCGGCGCGGGCTGTCGATCGCGGAGACGGCCCACAGGGGACGTCTCGCCGACCCTGCCGCGGCGCTTGCGCTGATCCGGGAGGGGGAGGCGGTCGACGTGATGGTGCCGGCCCCCGATCGGATCCCCGAAGGGGCCGCGACGGGCTCCTCGCCGCGACTGCTCCACTACCCGCTCTGGTTCCTCACGTACCGCATCGACTGGACAGAGCGGCGAGGCGTCGTCGATGCGGTGACCGGCGAGCCGGTCGGCCCCTCGTCGACGCCCAGGATGTGGAGCCCGGCCGCCCTGGCCGCCGCGGCAGGGGGCGCCGCGTTCGTCGCGGCCTTCGTCGCGCTCCGGCCGCTCGCGATGCCGTGGATCCAGGCGGCCGTCGCGGCCGCCTTCTCGTGCGGCGCCGCGACGTGGACCTGGGGTCTGACGCTCCGGCGCGAGCGCGGGCGCTGACGGGACCCCGCCGGGGTGAAGCGCCTGCGATTCTCCCTCCTTGCGCGGTGACCCTGAAGGACCCCTGAAGGGGATTCGCTCAGCGCGAGGCGGCGGGCCCGATCCCGATGCGGTCGAGGACGCGCTCGAAGCGCGGCTCCGATCGAAGCGGATCGAAGAACGGGTCGACGCCGAGGAACGGGAGGATCCACCCCGCCCTCATCCCGACGGCGGCTTCGAGCGCCGTGATCGCCCCCTCGCGATCTCCGAGCGCGAGCCGGGCCACCGCCTCGTCGGCCGGGGAGGCGCCGGGCTTCCCCCGGCGGGCGACGCGCCGATCGAGATCCCATGTCCAGTAGGCCCGCACGGCGGCCGTCGGATCGGCGCCGTCGAGGCCTGCCACGCTCCCGGGGGGCGCGCCTCGGCCGAGCATCTCGGCGCGCAGCGCGGGCACGGCGGCGGCGAGGTCCCCCTTGAGCATCGCCGAGAGGGCGAGGCACCGCTGCGCCCAGAAGAAGTCCGGCGTCCTCGCGAGCGTTTCCCTCGAGAGGCGCACCGCGTCGTCGTAACGGCGCGCGAAGTACGAGTACCAGCCGACGTCGGAGAGAACGTCGGGGGCCAGCGGGTCGAGCCTGAGGGCCTCGCCGACGAGCCGCAGCGCCTCGTCGTGGCGCCCTCGCGCCCCCCAGTAGGCGGCGAAGTCGTGACGCAGCTCGGCGGAACCCGGGTTCAGCTCGAGCGCCCGCTCCCACTCGGCCCGCGCCCCCTCGAAATCCCAATCGTGGTAGAAGCGGATCTCCGCGAGCGCCGCGTGCGCGTCGGAGAGGGAATCGTCGAGCGCGAGGGCCCTCCGCAACGCATCCCGCGCCGACGCCTCGGCCGCGCTCTCCGGGGCGCCCTGCATCCAGCGCGCCCTCGCGAGCGATGTCCACGCCGGCGCGAACCCGGGGTCTTCCGCCACCGCGCTCTCGAACGCCGAACGCGCCTCATCGATGCGCGGGGCCGGGACGTCCGCGAGCGCCGCGCGCCCTCTCAGGTAGTCGCGATAGGCCGCGGGGGTCGTCGCCGCGGAGGCCTGCGCCCCGTCGGGAAGAATCCGCAGCGCGAGCGCCCGCGCGATCTGCGCGCTCACCTCGCTCTCGAGAGCCAGGGTGTCGCCGAGCCTCCGGTCGTGGTTGCCGGCCCAGAGGTGGACCTCGTCTACGGCGCGGATGAGCTGCGACGTGATCCTCACGCGATCCCGTTCGGCCCGCACGCTCCCCTCGAGGACATAGCCGGCGCCCACCTCAGCGGCGATCTCCCGCGCGCTCTTCGTCGAGTCCCGGTACGTCATCGTCGTCGTGCGCGCGATCACCCCGAGCTCCCGCCCGTACCGGCGGCTGAGCTGCGTGATCAGCTCCTCGGTGAGCCCGTCGCAGACGAACCCCTGCGAGGGATCGCCGCTCAGGTTGCGGTAGGGGAGGACGATGACGACCGGAGCGCCGCCGGGAGACGCGGCCGCGACGCGCGACGCCCGGCTCCAGCCGATCGCCGCGACGGTCGCGACGAGGAGTAATCCCGCGGCGATGGAGCCGGCGAGGCGGGGACGTTGGGGCCGTGAGGCTGCGACGGGAGCCGCCACGGCCGCCGAAGGGGGTGGACCGACGCGCGCAACCGGCGCGATGAACCGGTAGCCCCGCCTCGGCAGCGTCTGGATGAACCGGGGCGCCTCGAACGGGTCGCCGATCGCGGCGCGGATCTGCCGCACGCAGGCGTTGATTCCCTGCTCGAAATCCACGAACGTGCCGTTCTTCCAGACCCGCCTCTGGATCTCCTCGCGGGTCACCACCTCCCCCGCCCGCTCGGCGAGGAGCGAGAGGAGCTCGATCGGCTGCCCCTGGAGCCTGACGACCGACCCCTCGCGCCGCAGCTCGCCGCTCCGGACGTCCAGCTCGAAGGAACCGAACCTCAGGATGTCGGGTCGACCCTCGCCCATGTGCGTGCGCCCGCCCGGGTAGGAGAACACTCATCGGGAACTTTCTATTCGACACGGCAGCACCCCCTTCGGTTCATCCCTCTTTCATCCCCGTCTCATCCCCCTCTCATGACGCCCCGGCGCTCCGGGCGTCTATCCCCCGCGTCAACGCGCGCCGGGGATTCCCGGGGCGCCACAACCGGACCCCTCGAGGCCGCCGCGGGCGGTGGGGAGGGGGTCCAGCGAAGGAGGGACGGTCCATGGTCGTCAAGAAGATGCGGGCGGGTGTGGGAAGGGCGGTCGCGGCGGGCCTGGTGGCCGGCACGGCTCTCGGTGCGGCATGGGTCGGCGCGACCCCCGCCGAGGCGCAGGCGTTCAAGGAGCCGGGAACTGTGGTGTTGAACACCCTCAGCGCGGAGGCTGCCGGCGACAACTTCGGCTGGGTCGCCGAGAGGATCGGCGACCTCGATCACGACGGCGCGGCGGAGTACGTCATCACCGCCATCCTCAACCGCGAGGGGGGGATCCGCGCCGGCAAGGCGTACGTCTACTCGGGGCGCACCGGGGCGGTGCTCCACACCGTCGTCGGCGCCCCCAACGAGCGGATGGGGTACGGAGCCTCCGGCGGCGGCGACGTCAACGCCGACGGCGTCCCCGACTACGTCCTGGGCGCCCCCGGCATCGGCCGGAATCCGGCGCGCGTCCTCGTCATCTCGGGGGCCGATCACTCGATCCTCCTCACGATCCCCGGCGCCCCGGGCACCTTCCTCGGCTTCGACGTCGGCTTCGTGAAGGACATCAACGGCGACGGCCACGATGACGTCATCGCGGGCGCTCCCATCTCGAGCCCGGGCGGCCTCGTCCAGGCGGGCGTCGTCAACGTCTACTCCGGCGCCACCGGCGCCCTCCTCTGGAGCGCGAGCGGCACACAGGCGGGTGGTCTCTTCGGCACGGCGGTCACGGGACTTCCGGATCTGAACGGCGACGGGATCCCCGAGGTCGGAGTCGGCGCGGCCGGCGAGCTGAAGGACTCCGGCCCGGCGAAGATCCCGGGCGGACTCGCCTACATCCTGAGCGGCGCGGACGGCTCGGTGGTGCGGCCGCTCCTTCCTATGGGCACCGCGCTCGCGTTCGGCTTCTTCTTCATCCACGACGCGGGCGACGTGAACGCCGATGGCGTCCACGATGTCTTCGTCGGCGACGTCGCCGACACCGTCCAGAAGAGCTGCTTCAAGGGGCGCGGCTACGTCTTCTCCGGCGCGACGGGGGAGAAGCTCCGCAACATCCCCGGCGAGAACTGCGGTGACGGGATGGGGATCGGCCGCGGCGCGGGGGACGTGGACGGCGATGGTTACGACGACATCCTTCTCGGCGCGTACCTGAACAACGAGGGGAACTTCCAGGCGGGGAAGTGCTACCTCGTCTCGGGGAAGAACGGGCAGTACCTGCGGACGTTCACCGCGACGGGGAACAACACCGAGATCGGCTTCGACACGGTGGCGCTCGGTGACGTGAGCGGGGACGGGGTTCCGGACTGGCTGCTGACGGGCCTCGACATCGCGTACGTGGTGGCGGGGAATCCGATGTCGGCGACGTCAGGAGCGCCGGTGGCGGATGCGACGGCGGACCTGAATCCACCGAAGGGGCACGTGTCGCTGAGGGATCGCGTGCTGCCTGACGGCTCGAACCTCACGGATCCGGCGATGAGGGGATGGAGGTAGGGCTCAAGGATGCGGGCGCCCGGGGCCGGCGACGGTCCCGGGCGTCTGCGCTCCGCATGTCGTTCAGTCGGACGCCTGGCGGCTGGCCGTGCGACCGATCCATCAAGCGCTTGACCGACGCGGCAGTGTTCGAGCGCCCAACAAACTCATTCGTCTCTCCGATCCCGGGATGTACTATTGCCATTTCGCGTCGATATTCTGTAACCTAGATGTCAGCGCAGACTGTCGGCGGTTTTCAGGGACGCTGAGCCATCTATCGAATGAGGGAGGGTTGGGTGACAATTGACACGGGAAGCGCACGCCGCAATCAAGTGCTCAGGAACTCGGGCTTTGGCAGTTCTGGCAAGTCGCGAAGCGGGTTCGGGTTGGTTCGACTGTCGGTGCCCGCGATAAGCGTCGGGATTTTTCTCATCGGACCGGTGCTTGCAGAGGGAGCCGGCTCGCCGAAACCGAAGGAGACGACAGGGCAGGCTAAGACGGAGTTTTCAGTTCAAGGACAGATCGGCGTCATGTCGAACAATTCGTCGTGCAAGAATCCCAAGGAGTACGACGATGCGGACGGCAATCAGTCGATCAAGATCATCGTCTCTCCCCCGACGTGGAAGAAGGGACCCAGGTTCGCCGTAAGGGCCGAACCCGAGTGTGCGAAAGTGCGCGGTGCCGGGAGACTGACATTCATTCTCGATACCTCGGGATTGTCGGTGGGAGACTGGGACGCGAATCACGACAAGGTTGAGATCGAATTTGCCTTCGCGAAGAATCAAGGTTCACCGATGAAGGGTCCCTACAACCAGATCAACAAAGTTCCCTTGAAGCGGGGTCGCTACGAGAATCTCACCCTACCGTTCTACATCGACAAGTCGGTAATGGACCCAAATGCCGCCGCCAAGTCATTGTTCGGTTTCTCGGTCCATCTCTGGCGCGACGAATCCGAATTCCTAGGGGGAGTCGACCCCGGAATCATGGTAGTCGTGAACCCGTAGTCCATCGGTGGTTCCAACCCAGCTCGCGACAGGACTACCGAAGCCGTGCGCCGATTGCGGCATCTTGCCGAGTCAGTGCCAAGTCAGGATTCGTTCTTACGTCGGCGATGGCGCCACCCTCGATCGCCAAGAGCGCATAGCGCACGGCCGCCGCGTCGTCACGACAGATTGCCGAAGCGACCGCCGCGTAGTACGCGATGGATGGATCGCTGGAACGCTCTGCGACGGCACGCGCGGCCTCTGTTGCGGATTGGCCGCAATTACCGGAGCCAGCAAGCGCATTCGCCAGCATGCCTCGCGTAGTAGCGTCCCGCGGATTGGCTGAAAGCTTGGTCTTGGCAAGATCGATCGCCCGTGCATACGACTCGCGTGCGCGTTCTTGAAGCTGGAGCTGGCGGTACGCGTCGCCCAGGTTGGACGCCGTCATCGCCTCGTGCGACATCGACCACGCGACCTCCCACTCGATTCTGGCGTTGTCAAACTTGAGGAGAGCATAGTAGGCGGCTCCCAGGTTGTTGTAAGACTGGACGCTTGGATTGATCTTGAGTGCCGCTTGCAAGAGCGGCACGGCTGCGGCGTAATCGCCTTGAAACATGTGCGCCGCGGCGAGATTCGTATACCCACTATCGCTTCCGGCGTGAAGCTCGATGACCTTCATGTAGAGCTCAATCGCTTTGGCATACCGCCCGCGCTGCAGGCAGTAGTACGCCCAAGTGTTGTAATTATCCCAAAACCCAGGGCGCAATCTTGTCGCGCGGTCGAACATCCGATCTGCGTCCGCATCCCGCCCAAGACTGCCGTACGCCGAGGCGATTCGGCGATGTATCGCGTCGTCCGCCGGAGCCTCGGAAAGCGCTTTCTCGAAGCTGGCGACCGCTTCGATGGAGTGTCCACGCTGAAGTTCGACGAGGCCCATGGCTACGTTTGACTCGGGGGCGGATCCATTGAGGGATATCGCGTGCTCAGCGCTCGAGGCTGCTAGGTCGATCAATGACACGTCTCGAGTTCGCGAGAATCGACTGAGAAGTGCCAATGCAACTCCCGCCTCTGCCTCAGCGAAAGCTGGTTCGGCTGCGATGGCTTCGCGGAAGGCCGCTTCGGCTTGCTCCGCGTTACGCTTCACATCCCACCCCTCGAGAAGCGTAAGGCCGCGGAGGTAGGCCTCCATGGCGGCTGGTCTTCGGCGGCCCGCGATGGATGACCTCTCGGCGCGCGCCCCGACGCGCGGCACGATTTCCGGAGCGATGGCTGCCGAGAGCGGAACGATTTCCACGATCCGCCCCCGAATCTCCCGTGACCACGGAGCCTCGCCCCCAAGTCCGGCCACCTCGATCGACTGCACGAAGCTGTCACCGGCGACCGAAAGCCTCCCCGAGACGATCCAGTTCACGCCGAGCTGCTGCTTGACGATGTTGGGATCCGCCCCACTGCTGAAGCTGCGGCTCGAACCGAACGGTACGAGCTGGATACCCGGAGACACCCTCAGCGCATCAGCAACCGCAAGCGGTACGATATCCTTGAGGTACGCCGATTCTGCAGGTCCTTCGTACGCAAAAGCGAGTATCGCAACCGGAATCGGCTCGACGGGCCCCCGCCCTCCCCGTGCAATCCACATGGTGACCGCCCCCGCCGCGAGCACCAGCACGATCGCGAAACGTGATCTCCGTCGCGTCGGCGCCGCCGGCGCCCCCGGCGTCGCCACCGTCGTGTCCGCCGACCCGGTCGTCCGCAGCCGCACGCGCTTCAAGTCGGCGACAACCGCCCCGCTGTCCGCGTACCGATCCTTCGGCTCCTTCTCGAGGCACTTCGTGACGATCCGCTCCAGCTCCGCCGGAACGTCCGGGTTCGACGACGACGCCCGCGCCGGCCGATCGCGCAGCACCGCGCCGAGGACATCCGTCCGCGTCGCGCCGGAGAAAGCCGGACGCCCGGTGAGCATCTCGTGGAGGACCGCGCCGAACGAAAATACGTCGGACCGCGGATCGACCTTGAGCCCACGGGCCTGCTCGGAGGACATGTACGCCGACGTGCCGAGGATCTCGCCGTGGGACGTCAGATCGGAGACGTTCGTCGGCAACCCGCTCACGTCGGAGGGGACCGCGGCCGACGAACCTTCGTCGTAGAATTTCGCGAGGCCGAAGTCGAGGATCTTCGCGCGGCCATCGTCCGTGATCATGACGTTGCTCGGCTTGAGATCCCGGTGGACGATCCCCGAGCGGTGGGCGTGGGAGAGCGCCTCGGCGATCTCGAGAGCCAGGCGCAGCGCCTCGGCCACCGGAAGAGGCCGCCCCGAAATGGTCTCGCGGAGTGTCTTCCCCTGGATGCGCTCCATCGAGATGTAGTGCGTCCCGGGAGGGAGCGACGTGCCGTCGGACGAGACGACGACCTCGTCCCCCTCGGCCACCTCGCCGACCTCGTAGATGGTGCAGATACCCGGGTGGTTGAGCGCCGCCGCGGCGCGCGCCTCGCGGCGGAAGCGCGCCAGGAGATCGCCGCGGCCGGCGAAGGACTCCGGGAGGAGCTTGAGCGCCACCTCGCGGCCGAGGGAGAGATCCTTAGCCCGGTAGACGACGCCCATCCCCCCGGCGCCGATGCGGTCGAGGATGCGGTAGCGGGAGAGCGCGGGGCGGCTCATGCGCCCCTATCCTATGGGATCTCCTGTCCGAATTGGAGGAGATATCCATTGTTGTCGTAGATCGCGAACTCGCGCATGCCGTACCCGAAGTCCTCGATCGGGTAACAGACGCGGGCCTTGTCCTTCAGGTCGCGCCACGCCCCCTCGACGTCGTCGGTGCGCAGGTACAGCGACCCGGTGAAGGCCGGGCGGTCGAACGGCTCGCGCGGTTTGGGGAGCGCGATCATGAGCGTCACCTGGTCGCGCTTCACGCACGCCCACCCCCACTCCTCGCTCGACGCCTCGCAGCGGAAGCCGAGGACGCGCGTGTAGAAGTCGAGCGCATCCTTCATGTCCTT
>JACPZX010000121.1 GCA_016195325.1 Acidobacteriota bacterium | reverse complement strand
TCTGCACTCAATCATCGACGACGCTGTCGAGTTCCTGTTGAACAACGCCGCACGCGCCCATCCGAAGCGAGATCGCGTGACGGGACGCATGCGCTTCGGGCTCGAATACGTCGGTGTCAGGGCTTAAGGACTACCCTATGAGGCCGCCCTTGCTGTGGCCGATCAGGTTGATCCGGCTCGTCCCAAAGGCCGTGAGTGCGGAGGGCACCAGCGCCATAATCCTCCCTGCGTTCGCGGTGACGAGGTCGTGCTTACCCACGTCGTACGCGAGGCTGAGGTCCCCGGGGATGAAGGGCTTGAACGTATTCCAGGTGGACGAATCGCTCCTCATCCCGTGGATCAGCACGGCGGGGCGCATCGCGCGGATTCGCAGTTCGACCGACACGATCTGCACCTTCCAGTCCCGCGAGCCGCCCGCGACGTTCACGACCACCTGGACCAGGTTGTGGCCCGGGCTCGGCGGGAGCCCCGACCCGTTGAACCGCGCGTCCAGCGGAAGACCTTGACTGAACCAGGCCGGATCCAGATCGAAGACCGAGTCGGAGAATCGCCCGCTGTGACCGGTCAGGAACCCCAGAAACTGTCCGTTGAGAAAGACCTCGTCGAACTCGCACACGGGATCGGGACAGACGGAGTCCACGTCGTACGCTCGAATCACGAGCTGCGGAACGGCCGTCAGGAGCGACGGGTAGTCGAGCCCGTTCTTGCTGAAGACCCGCGTCACCTCGATCGGCACGACGAGAGGTGGGCTCGAGGCGTAGAACCACACGTTGAGGTTCGGATGGTCCGTCGTAGCAAACCTCTCGTCGTCGGCGAGCCCCGTCGGGTTCGTGGGCATGGCGGCGACGGTCAGTGACTCGGGTGCGTCGTCCGGCAGGACGGAGGCGACGGAGACGGCGACTCCGCAGAAGAAAGAATAGAGGCAAGTCAGGACTCCCATGCACCGGACGACGTGGGCGGCGCGCAGCGATTTCATAAGAAAGTCTCCTTTGGGAGCCATTCGGCAGGCGGGTATTGCGAGACTAACTCAGACCGGCGGGAATGGCAATCGGGAGTTCCGGTACGCCTCTATCTGAGGATCACCCGCGTCATCTTCTCCGTGGCGAGGTACGCCTTCGCCGCGCCGGCGACGTCGGCGGGAGTGACCGTCGGGAGTTCCCTCCACGGTGCCGGCACCGCGGAGTGCGCGCGCAGCTCGTCGAGGCCGGCGGCGAAAGCCTTGTTGATGCGCGAGAGGCCGCGCATCAGGATGCGCACCCCCTCCGAGCGAATCGCCGAGGCGATCTCGTCCTCCGTCGGCGGCCGGGTCGCGAGCTCCCGGATCTGCTCGTCCACGGCGGCGAGGGCCTCGTCGAGCTGCTCCGGCTTCGTCCCGACGCGCACCGTGAAGAGCAGGTGCCCCGCGAAGAGCTCCGCTCCCGCGCCGAGGGAGTAGGCGAGCCCCTTCTTCTCGCGGATCTCCATCCCCATCCGCTTCGAGAGGATCGCGGCCGCCGCGGCGAGCGCCGGAACCTCCGCGGGCTTCGGATCGAGGAGCACACCCTCGAGCACGTACGCCTGCGCGCCGCCGAGCTTCTCCTCGACCCGCGACGGCGCCGCCGGCGTCGTGGCGGGGGGCGCGATCGCACCCGAAGTCCCCGCCTCCATCGCGCCGAAGCTCCCACGGACGAGATCGAGCGCGGCCTCCGGCGGCAGGGATGTGGCGACGGAGAGGATCAGGTTCGACGGCGTGAAGTAGATCCGGCGGAAACCGTCGAGATCGGCGGCGGTGATCGATTTCACCGACTCCTCGGTGCCGAAGGGAGAGCGGCCGAGAGGCGCGTCCTTCCCGAGGAGGGCGCGGAGGAGCAGCCCGCGCCCCCTCTCGCCGGGGCGGGCCGCGCCCTGGCGCGCCCGCTCGATCTGGAGCCCGCGCATCCTCTCGATCGAGTCGGTGTCGAGGGCGGGGGAGCGGACCATCTCCGCGAGGATCGGGATCGCCTCCGGCGCGAACTCGTCGAGCGTCTCCATGCGCATGAACGAGAACTCTGAGGTGGTGTCGGCGTCGTCGTAGGGGATGGACGGATCGTCGGTCACCTTGACGCGCGCCCCGATCCTCGTGAGATCGCTCTCGAGGCGCGACGCGCTGCGCGACGCCGTCGCGTGGCCGGCGAGGCGGTGGAGCAGGTCCGCGATGCCGCCGCGCGATTCGGGCTCTCTCGCCGAGCGGGCGCGCGTGAGGAGCGCCGCCGCGAAGACGGAGGACTCCTGCCCCGAGCGGACGAGCACGGTGAGGCCGTTCGGGAGGACGGTGCGGACGCTCGCGGGCGCCGAAGCCGGGACGAGGGCGGGGCGCGTCCCCTCCGTCACGTCGGGCCCTGCCTCGAAGAGCGACCACCGGCCCGAATCGGCGAGCGACGCCGCCACGGCGGCCACGTCCGTGGCGGTCACCGCCGCGATCTTCGCCGGGCCGTCCACGACCGCCTGCCACCCGCAGCACGCGATCGTCGGCGCGCGATCGAGGCCGAAGTAGTGAGGCTTTTCCTCCAGGAGCGAGAGGGTGACGCGGTCGGCGACCTTGCGATGGGCGAGATCGTCGGGATCGGGGGGCGTCGTCAGGCGCTCGCGCACCGCGCCGGTGAGCGCGCGCATCGCCGCGTCGTAGGGGAGGGCGTCGTCGAGCGTGGCGGTGATCTCGAGGAGGGCGCCGCCGCGGCTTCCCGCGAGCTCGACCGAGGCGTCGAGGATCTTTCCGGGGGCCCCCTCCCGGCGACCGTTCGCCGCGTCGACGAGACCCGGCTCGATCATCGCGGCGAGAAGGGAGGCGGCGGGATGCCGCGGGTCGCGAGGTGAGGGCGCCTCCGCGGCGAGAGCGATCCGCCGGGAGCCTCCCGGGATCTTGAGGGAATGGAGCACGCCGATCGCGGCCGCGGCCGGGCGGCATGCCGGCGGCGCACCCCCCGGCGGCTCGGGAGCCGGGGCGATCCCGCCGAAGGCGGCGCGCGCCCGGGCGAGCGCGTCGCCCGGCGTGACGTCCCCCATCACCAGGACCGTGAGGTTGTCGGGGCGGTAGTGGCGCCGGTGGTAGCTCACGATGGCGTCGCGGGTGAGGGAGCGGATGCTCGCGTCGGTCCCGGTGACGGGGAGGGCGCACGGCGTTCCCGCGTAGAGAATGGCGTCCAGCGCCTCCTGGAACCGGGTCGCCTCCTGCGTGGCGTCCTTCGCGATCTCGTTGAGGACGATGCCGCGCTCCTTCGCAAGCTTCGCCTCGGGAAAGTTGGAGCGGAAGAGCATCTCGGACTCGGCGGCGAGCATCTCCGCCGTCTCGCCCGCGGGCCCGAGCATGAAGAGGGTCATCTCGTCGACCCCGGTGTGGGCGTTGTTCACGATCCCGCGGCGATCCAGGTCGTCGTAGAGCTGCTCCTGCGTCCGCGCGTCCGTGCCGTTGAAGAGGAGGTGCTCGAGCATGTGCGAGATCCCGTTCTCCCCCGGCCCCTCCGACGACGCGCCGCTCCGGATGACGGAGACGACCGCGACCAGGGGGACCCCCGGCTGCGGGATGACGAGGATCTCCGCGCCATTGGCGAGGACCGTCCGGCTCGCGGAGGCGACCCCCGCGGCGAGCGGTGGCGGGCCCCCGGGCGCGGCGAGGGGGACCGTGAGAAGGGCGGCGAGAGTCGTGGCACGTGCGCGGCGCATGATGGCGATCATCGATTCCTCCCAGGTGGGGCGATTCTATCTCAGCGCGCCCCGGTTGATTCCTGAGGGGGCGTGGTATTCAATAGCCCCGATGGTCACGATCGATCTCTCGTCGAGGACGGGCCTCGTCTTCGGCGTCGCCAACCAGAAGAGCCTCGCGTGGGCGATCGCCCGCACGCTTCACGGCGCGGGGGCCACTCTCGCCTTCGCCTACCAGGGGGATCGGCTCAAGGAGCGCGTCGAGGGGCTCGTCCGGGAGATCGGCGGGAAGTGCCCCCTCTACGAGTGCGACGTCACGAAGGACGAGGACATCGCCGCGACCTGCGCCCGCGCCGGGAAGGATCTGGGCCGGATCGACTACCTCGTCCACAGCGTGGCCTTCGCGCGGAAGGAGGATCTCGAGGGGGACTTCGTGGCGACGAGCCGCGAGGGTTTTCGCACCGCCCTCGACATCAGCGCGTACTCGCTGGTCGCCATCGCGCGCGAGGCGGCTCCCTACATGGAGGCGCATGGCGGCAGCATCGTCACGCTCACGTACATGGCGAGCGGCCGCGTCGTCCCTTCCTACAACGTGATGGGGACGGCGAAGGCCGCCCTCGAGCACGCGGTGCGCCAGCTCGCGTACGAGCTCGGACCGAAGAATATCCGCGTCAACGCCATCTCCGCCGGGCCGGTGAGCACCCTCTCCGCCCGCGGCATCTCCGGAGTCCTCGACATGCTCCACGTCTCGCGCGACAAGGCCCCGCTCCGCCGGAACATCGAGGCGGACGAGGTCGGGAAGGCCGCCCTCTTCCTGCTCAGCGATCTCGGGAGCGGGGTGACGGGAGAGGTTCTTTTCGTCGACGCGGGCTACAACATCATGGGCACCTGAGCGGACGTTCGCCCCGCCCGCAAACCTCACGGAGAACCGACACATGCGCGCCACCATCGAGACGAGCGAGGGAAAGATCACCGTCCGTCTGTTCGAGAAGGAATCGCCGATCACCGTCGAGAACTTCGTCGGGCTCGCCGAGGGGACGAAGGAGTTCACGGACCCCGTCAAGCGCGAGAAGACGAAGCGCCGTTACTACGACGGCACGAAGTTCCACCGGATCATCCCGAGCTTCATGATGCAGGGGGGGGACCCGCTGGGGACGGGGACGGGCGGCCCCGGTTTCAACATCAAGGACGAGTTCCATCCGACGCTGAAGTTCGACCGTCCGGGGCTTCTCGCCATGGCCAACGCGGGGCCGAACACCGGCGGCAGCCAGTTCTTCATCACCCAGATCCCCACGCCGTGGCTCACCGGCAAGCACACCATCTTCGGCGAGGTGGTCCAGGGGCAGGACATCGTGGAGCGCATCTGCGGCACGCTCGGATCGCCGCAGGGCCGCCCCACGAAGGAAGTCCTCGTCAAGTCCATCACCATCGAACGCGCCGGCGCCTGAGCGCCGGCCGTCCTCATCGTCATCATCTGGAGGTGAACCGAAGATGTTGAATCGCGCTTCGCTCAAGGGTCTTTCCGCCGCGGCCGCCGTCGCCGCCGCCCTCGCCGTGACGTCCGCACCCGCGGCCGCGGCCGACGCCCCCGCGTGGAAGTCGCAGGCCGGCAAGTACGCCGTCTTCGACACGACTGAGGGGAAGATCGTCTGCATCCTCTACGAGAAGGAGGCCCCGAAGACCGTCGAGAACTTCACGGGGCTCGCGACCGGGACGAAGGAGTTCAAGGACGCGGCCACAGGCAACCAGGCGAAGCGGCCGTTCTACGACGGCACGAAGTTTCATCGCATCATCCCCGGCTTCATGATGCAGGGGGGCGACCCGCTGGGAACCGGCACGGGCGGGCCGGGGTACAACATCCCCGACGAATTCGTCTCCACGCACAAGTTCGACATCCCCGGCCGGCTCGCCATGGCCAACACGGGACGTCCGAACAGCGGCGGAAGCCAGTTCTTCATCACGCAGGTTCCGTACCCCTCCCTGAACGGGGGCTACTCCGTGTTCGGGCAGGTGGTCGAGGGACAGGACGTCGTGAACAAGGTCTGCGCCACGCTCGGTTCTCCGAGCGGCAAGCCCACCAAGGACGTCATTCTCAGGAAGCTCACGATCGAAACGGTCGCGGGGAAGTAAGAGGGAACACTTGGTCGACTTCGATCTGACGGAAGAGCAGGAACAGCTCCGCGCCCTGGCCCGCGAGTTCACGGAGAAAGAGATCGCGCCGAAGGCCCCTCACCACGATCAGACGGGGGAGTTTCCGCGCGAGATCTGCCGGAAGGCGTGGGATCTCGGGCTCATGAACACGCACGTCCCGGAGGCCTACGGCGGGATGGGCCTGGGCGTGCTCGACGGCGCCATCATCGCCGAGGAGATCGCGTGGGGATGCACCGGCATCGGCACGGCGATGGAGGCCAACACTCTCGCCGAGGCGCCCGTCATCGTCGCCGGCTCCGACGAGCAGAAGAAGGCATGGCTCGCGCCGATGATCCGCGAGTTCAAGTTCGCGGCGTACTGCGTGACCGAGCCCGACGCGGGCAGCGACGTGGCGGGGATCAAGACGCTCGCCCGCCGCGTGGGAAGCGACTACGCCCTGACCGGCAGCAAGATGTGGATCACGAACGGCTCGGTCGCCGACTGGTACTTCGTGCTCGCGTACACCGATCCCGACAAGAAACATCGCGGCATGAGCGCCTTCATCGTCCCGAGGGCCAGCGCCGGGATCGACGTCGGCAAGAAAGAGAAGAACATGGGGCAGAGGGCGAGCGACACGCGCGCCGTCACGTTCACCGACGTGAAGGTGCCGGCCGCGAACCGCCTGGGGAACGAAGGGGACGGCTTCCGGATCGCGATGGGCGCCTTCGACCACACCCGGCCCATCGTCGCCTCGGCGGCGGTCGGCCTCGCCCGCTCCGCCTTCGAGCACGCGGTCCGCTACTCGAAGGAGCGCAAGGCGTTCGGCGTTCCCCTCGCCGCGCACCAGTCGATCTCGTTCATGATCGCCGAGATGGCCATGAACATCGAGGCGGCCAGGCTCCTGGTGTGGAAGGCGTGCCGGACGATCGATCAGGGGAAGAGGAACACCCGCGAAGCGGCGTGCGCGAAGGCCTTCGGGGCCGACATGGCGATGAAGACCGCCCTCGACGCCGTCCAGATCTTCGGGGGGTACGGCTTCAACGGCGAGTACCCGGTCGAAAAGCTCATGCGGGACGCCAAGGTGTTCCAGATCTACGAGGGGACCTCGCAGATCCAGCGCCTGATCATCGCGAAGGAGATCTTCGAGCGGTCCTGATCACCGCGTGCAGGCGATCGCCAGCACCTTCTTCTTCTGCGGCGTTCCGCCGAACTGGTTGTCCGCGGCCACCAGCGTCGCCTGCGCGCCCGCTCCCGGCCCCAGCACCGTCGGCGGGTCGAAGACCTTCAGCGACTGGACCCCCGTTCCGTCGACCGTCAGGGCGATGATCTGCTCGTTCGGATTGAGCAGCGTGCCGTCGAGCCCGTAGTCCGTCACGCAAAGGCTGAGCGCGCGATCCCCGGCGGTCGTTCCGAAGGTCAGATCGTCGGCGACGGGAACGAGCGTGGAGCTCGCGATCTTCGGGTCCTGGATGGCGATGTCGTTGATCGTCAGCGACTGCGTGGTCCCGTCATCGACGACGACGACGACCTCGTCCTCGACGTCGCCGTCGAACTGGATCCCCGTGGCGCCCACGATGTGGCCGTTCACGGGCGCCGTCCTGGCGATGCTGATCCCGGCCTCGGGACGGCGCTTCGCGTAGTTCATCTTCCGGAAGTCGAGGAACTCCCCGCCCTGTCCTTTCTTGAGCAGGATCATCTCGTCCTCGCCGTCCCCGTCGATGTCGGCGCCGCCCAGGACTCCCACCGTGCCGTTCGGGAGCCGCAACCGGGAGGTCGCCTGCGCGTCGAGATCGGTGTCGAGAAACTTGGGAGTTCGGTAAAGGTTGATGAGGCGTCCGGTCGTGGGCTTGGTGACGCCCGCCACGAGGTTGAAGTTCCGCACCGTCGTGCGGAGCCCTCCGATGGATGTCGGCCTGAACTTCGGGTCGTTCGCCAGAACCGGGCCGACGCTGCCGCTGAAGTCGGGGGCGCGCGTCGATTCGATCGAGTGCCCGCCGGATTTCCCTTCGCGCAGCGCGAAGACGCGCGTGGGGAGCGTAACGGGAGTCGTGGCCTTGCCGGGGGCGTCCGCCGGATCGTCCGTGATGCCGAGGGTGTACAACCCGGGCCTGAGGTCGGTGGCGATGCTGCACGTGGTCAGGGAGCGATTGACGCACGAGGCGGGAGTGATGTTTGCGGACTCGAGGAAGCTGCAGACCACGGTGTCGCCGGAGGTGACGTTGGGGTCGGCGGAGAGTTGCACCGAGGATCGCGTTCCCGGCGGCGCAAACCCGAACCCCACGTTGCAGAGATCGAAAGTCGTCGTGAAGGGGCTGCCCGGGAAGGCGTCGACCGGCGGCGTGAGATTGCTGTACCGATCGTCGGGATTCCCCTCGACGAGAAAGGTGCCCTTCGTGTCGAGGATGACGGGTTGAGACACTCCGTTCGAATCCATCAGCGTCACACTGCTGAACGCAAACGTTCCCGGTCCCGGGAAGATCGTCGTGAAATTGACGTCCAGAACCGTCTGGACTCCGGCAATCTGGGCGCCCGGCCCGGTCCCGCTGCCGGTGCAGGTGACCGTGAGGGTGCCGGCGTTGTTGTCAATGATGGGCGGATCGCACGCGCCGGTTCGGCCTGCGGCATCGAACAAGGAGGCGCTGGGCGCCACGTCGTTCGGATCCCCCGCAATCACGTTTGGATTGCCGATCGACATGAGGTTGGTCGGGCTCCAGGTGAGCGTGAACGAGAGGGACGTGACATCGACGACGGAGCCGAGGGTGAAGACGGCGTGAGACTTGCCGGGCCCCTCGAGTTTCTGAAGGCGGGCTCCGGTATCCGATGTCGCCGAGAGCTGGGCGGGCAACGCCATTTCGACCGTCACCGGCACGTAGGCGGAATTGTTTCCTTCCAGCGAGTTCCCGTTGGGGTCGCTCTCGAACACCTGCCCGCCGGAGTCCGTGCTGAGTCCGATGAAATAGTTTCCCGGAGTCAATGAGAAGGGAAGCGTGCAGGTGTTGGCGCTCAGACCGAGGGTGCGAGTTTCCGTTTGTCCCCCCAGCAGGCCGGGAGGAACCGAGGCCTGCGTGAACATCTCGTCGAGGCTGCACAGCGTCGTCCCATTCGGGTTGGCGTTCGGATCGCTCGTGAGGACCACCGTGTTCGTGTGATTTCGCGCAACGGCCGTGCCGATGTTCTGCACGGTGAAATCCACGAACAGTCCGTTCCCCGCGTGCAGTGCGTTCGGATCGAGCGCGTTCCCGCGGGCCTTGATCAGGGGATCGAAATTCGAGTCCAGCCCGATGGTGAGGTCACGCTCCGGAAAATCGATGGTCACGTTCGTGCAGACGACGTTGTTCAGCTCGTTGGTCTCGAAGATCACGCCGCCCTGCTGGTTCAGACTGGTGGGTCCGGCGACGTCGAGCTTCGTGCAGATCTTCCGTGGGCCAGGAGTCGTGAAGACAGGGGCGTGCGAGATGGTGAAGATGCCCGACGATCTGTTCGCGTCGACGCTGGGGTCGGTCAGCTGACTGATCTGCGTCGTATCGATGACCGTGTCGGTGCTGTCGACCGTCGCGTCGGCGGAGATGACGGTCACAGCGAGCGTCGCTCGCGGCAGGCTGCCGGGCCCGAGGTTTCGGGCGGTGCAGCTCACAGTGACCGTGTCGCCGTCTACGAAGTGATTGGGATCGGCCGGAGACGACTGGACGCAGCCGGTCAGCGTCAGGTCCGACTGCGCGGATCCGATCGTGTACTCGGCGTTGACGAAGTTGGAAACGCCCTGATTCACAAAGATGGCCTGAATGAAGAAGGAGTTCTGGTCGTCCCAGAGCATCGTCCCGACGCCGTTGACGGACCCGTTCGACTTGATCTTGATCGTGCCGAGCTTGACCGTTCCCTTGGGCAGCACGGCCCCGCCGCTGTTGTGCACCTCCCAGTGAATCGCTCCGGTGTTGGCGTCGTTATCTACAGTCTGCGCGACAGGATCGTTCCACGCGGTCGAGAGGGTCGGGTCGAGCACGGGGTTCAGAACGATGTCCGAGCCGCGATCGACTCTGAACACGACGTCAAACCCGAAGAGCCCGGGGTTGGGCACGGAGTCGATGAAGATGTCCACCGAGGCCGGCGTGTTCGGATCGGACGGGACGTTGAAGCTCGTGGGCGAGAACCTGAGCGTCTGCGCCAGCAGGGGAGAGGCGGGGGAGAGGGCCACCAGCGCCACCAGGGCCACGAGGCCGGAGCGCCGGGAGAATCCGCGGGAGCGTGCCGTGTCGAGTCTCATTCGATGTCTCTCCTCGCCAGTCGTCGTTCTCTTCGGCCGTCGATGCGACCCCTCACCCCATCCGTCGCCCACGGCTTCGCGAGAATCGTCGCGAAGGGGGCGGGATCGTAACGGATGTCATGGACTGTCGTCGCAGGGGCCGTCATTTGAACAGCCGACCCGACCGATGTCAAGCCTCCACGGCTCCCCCCCGAGCCGAGGCAATCCGCTGAAGGGCGACACGTTAGACCCGGGGCGCGTCCCGCCGGTTGACGGCCGCCAGGGGACGCGCGAGGTATACTGCCCGCCCACGCGAACCCCGGGGGGAGCCCGTTGATCTTCGAGTCGATTCCGGTCGGCGCCTTCCAGTGCAACTGCGTCATCCTCGGCGATGAGGCGACCCGCGAGGCCCTGGTCATCGACCCGGGGGACGAGATCGAGCGGATCACCGAGATCCTGGATCACCACCGCCTCACGCTCCGGAAAACGCTCCACACCCACGGGCACCTCGACCACATCGGGGCGGCGGGGGCCCTCAAGCGATCGCGGGGGGCGACGGCCCACATTCATGAGGGGGATCTTCCGCTCTGGCGCGCCTTCCCTGAAGCCGCCGCGGCGTTCGGGATGGCCGCGGAGGAGCTTCCCGCCCCCGACGCTTTCCTCGTCCACGGCGACCGCATCCCCTTCGGCGCGCGCGCGCTCGAGGTGATCGAGACGCCGGGCCACACGCCGGGAAGCATCTGCCTGCGCCTCGATCTTCCGGAGCGGCCGGCGGAGCCCATCGTCTTCACGGGCGACACCCTCTTCTGGAAGGGGATCGGGAGGACGGATCTGTGGGGAGGGGACTACCGCCAGCTTCTCGGTTCGATCCGCGACCGGGTCTTCGCGCTCCCCGACGACGCGCTGGTCCACCCCGGCCACGGGCCGGCCACGAGCATCCACGACGAGAAGCGGGGGAATCCCTTCATCGGGGAGATTTTGAAGGGGCCGCGTCCTTCGGGAGCCCGATGACGATCCCTCCCGAGGCCTTCAGCCTCTCCACCTGCTGACGCTCCGCGGCCGCCTTCGCCCGCGCCGCCGCGTGCGCGCGGTCCATCGCGTCCACCTGGTCGTAGTACTTCTTGAGCAGGCCGGCGGTGTACAGGATGGTTGAGACGCCGACGGTCGTCAGGAGCAGGGCGAGGGCCACCGAGAGGGCGCGGATCGGCCAGGGGGTCCGAGGATCCTCGACCCACCGGAACGACACGCGCGGCCCCCGGGGCACGAGGCGCAGCGAGGGCTTCCCCTCGTCGCCGGGGTCGTCGGGTGCGGGATCGAAGAGGTCGAGCATGTCCGTCACCGCGGGGAGCGAGGCGACGCGTCCACGGGGAGCCGCCCGGCCACGTCGGGGCTCGTCCTCACGACTCTCCCCGCGAGGAGGACGGCGGCCGGCGCCGCCTCGAGGATCTCGCTCACCGGCATCGTGAGAGGGTTCGAGCGCAGGACGACGATGTCGGCCCGCCTCCCGGCCTCGATCGCTCCGGCCCGATCTTCCTCGAAGGCGGCGTACGCCGCGTCCAAAGTGAAGGCCCTGAGGGCCTCGCCGATAGTCATCCTCTCCTCGGGCCTCCACCCGCCCGCGGGGAACCCAGATCGGTCCTGACGCGTCACCGCGGCGTAGATTCCGAGGAACGGGTTCTGGGACTCGACGGGAAAATCCGAGCCCCCCGGGAGTGGGACGCCGGTCGCGAGGAGCTTGCGCCACGCGTACGCCCCCGCGATCCTCTTCGGCCCCAGCCTCGCCTCGGCCCAGCGCATGTCGGAGGTGCAGTGCGTCGGCTGCATCGAGGGGATGATCCCCGACGCCTTGAACCGGGGGATGTCCTTGAGCCTCAGCACCTGGGCGTGCTCGATCCGGAAACGGTAGTCACCCTTCGGCGCCCCCGCGAGAGCCGCCGTGAGCGCGTCCAGCGCCCCGGCGTTTCCCCGGTCGCCGATGGCGTGGACGCAGACCTGGAATCCCTTCGCGATGGCCTGGCGCGCGATCGATTCGATCTCGGCCGGCTCGCGCGTGATGAGCCCGCGCTGCCCCGGCGCGTCCGCGTAGTCCTCGAAGAGAGCGGCCCCCCGGGAGCCCAGCGCGCCGTCGATCCCGAGCTTGATCGCCCGCAGCGTGAAGAAATCGCCCCCCATGCCGAGGATCGGGGGCTCGGCGAAGGCGTCGTTGACCGGGCGCTGCGTGCCCCCGAGCATCGCGTAGACCCGAATCGGGAGATCCCCCGCCGCGGCCAGCTCCTTGTAGATGGACTCTTCCTCGGTCGAGATGCCCGCGTCGTGAACCTCGGTCAGCCCGACGTCGAGGCAGCGGTTGAGCGCGAGGACGATCGCCTGCTTCGCGTGGGCCCGGTCGGCCGGGGGAATGTGCGACTCGACGAGGCGCATCGCGTTGTCGACGAGAACGCCCGTGGGCGACCCCGCCGCGTCCCGCACGATGCGGCCGCCGGCGGGATCCGGCGTCTCGCGGCCAATCCCCGCGACGTCCAGCGCGCGCGAGTTGAGCCAGAGGGCGTGACCGTCCACCCGGAAGAGGGCGACCGGATGGAGCGGCGCGGCCGCGTCGACGCTGGCCCTTCCAGGGAACTCGTTCGTCGGCCACCGCGTCTGATCCCACCCTCGGCCCCGGATCCACTCGCCGGGAGGTGCCTTCGAGGCCGCCTCGCGCACTCTCGCCGCGGCGTCCTCCTCGCTCTTCGCGTCGAAGAGGCTCACCTGCGTCAGCTCGAAGCCCAAGGCCGACACGTGACCGTGCGCGTCGGTGAGGCCCGGGAGGAGCGTGAAGCCGCGGAGGTCGGCAACGCGCGTCCGCTCGCCGCGGAGCGCCATAGCCTGGGTCTCGCCGCCGACGAAGGCGATCGCGCCGCCGCGGATCGCCACGGCGGATCGAGTCGAGCGGGCGGGGCCGACGCCGACGACGTCAGCGTTCAGGAGGATGAGATCGGCGGGGAGCGGCTCGTGCGACGCCGCGGCGGACGCCGGGGCGGGCGCCGCCAGCGCGAGCGCGAGTGCGAGAACGACTCCGGGACGCGCGGCCCGGGGCCCCGCCGGTGAGGTGTGTGTCACGGCCGCGAGTATAACGCCGCCGGCCCTCCGTGCTCAGGGTGAGTTGAGCTACCATGCAACGTCATGCTGCGCGGCGCCGTCATGCCGCGCGCGCCGCGGGACGAACGGCGAGGTGCCCATGCCCGAGAATGACCGCGAGCCCAGTCACACGGCGCCGTGGCCGCGCCGGCGATTCCTCGGCGCCGCCGCCGCGGCAGGCGTGGGCGCCGCCCTGGGGCCGTCCGCGGCCGTGGCTGCGCCGGCCGCCGCTCCGCCCGAGCCGCCCCCCGCCGCGCCCCCCGCTCCGCGCGCGACGTTCGACATCCACGGATCG
>JACPZX010000120.1 GCA_016195325.1 Acidobacteriota bacterium | reverse complement strand
CTGGTCGAGGGAGTAGACGAACCAGGAGGACTTGCCGACAGCGGTGCCGAACCCGACGGGGCGGTCCTGGGAGTGGACGAAGGACTCGAAGTCGTCGTAGACGATGGGCTCGGAGAGATCGGGGAGAGATGAGAGGGAGCGAGCAAGGAGAAGGAGCGAGTGGCGCCCGAGCCGTGCGGAGCGGCGGGCGATGGTCGTGGGGGAGCAGAGAAGGGAGCGTGCGAGCTGGCGGAAGGCGGAGCCTGCGTTGAGCCCCGAGGCGACGGGGGTGGAGAGGGCGGGGCGCCTGAGGTAGTAGGAGAAGGCGAAGGTCTGGAGCGAGAAGGTGCGCTCGCAGGCGAGGCAGAGGAAGCGGGGGATACGTCGGCGGTCCGAGAGGCGCTGGAACGAGCCGTGGCGCTGGAAGTGGAAGGGAACGCTGGGGCCGGGACGGTGAGCAGAGCACCTGGGCCAGGGGCAGTGAGGGGGAGTGAATCGGGAGGGGGTCACCCGCTCGAGAGGAACGGTGGGCCAGCGCATGGGGGGCGGGGAAGGCAACGGTCGTGCCGCCCGTAAGAGACACAGTCCACACGAGCAGGTCCGGAAGCAGTGTTCACCGGCGAACGCGGTCGAGGGCGAAGCGTATCGCTGAGTACAGATCCGTGGGACGTGACCCGGAGAGATCCAACAATCTCGGGGTCACTTTGGGGTTTCAGTTATTCCGGGATGTCCTCAGGGTTGAACGCGCTATGGCCGATGAACTCGAGGTAGTCGTCGACCTCGCCGCTGGAGGCCTCGCTGCGGTCGTCGCGGTGGAGAAAGGCGTCGACCTCGGCCTTCAGCTTGCTCGAGTCGGCGAGGGTGTCGGGGGCCGCCTCCGCGGGCTCCGTCTCCCGGGGCCTCTCGGCGCGGGGAGCGGGCGCCGCCGAAATCCGCTCCGTGAGCACACCCGGGCTCACGGGCCGCGAGACGGCAGCCCGGGAGGCCATCTGCTTCGCCCGCTCGCGGCTCATCAGGCCGAGGAATGCGTCGATGCGGAGCGGACCGCACAGCGGCGTCAGGGACCTCCGGACCTTCTCGTCGAACGCGAGGCCGCCGTCGGCCGTCATCGTGAAGCCTCCGCGCCTTCGAAGAGTCGCAGCCCGCGCGCCGCGTCCTCGTTCAGGGGATCGGACTCGAGAGCCTTGCGCCAGGCGTCCACCGCCTCGGTCCTGCGGCTGAGCCTGTAGCAGGCGTTTCCGAGGTTGGTGTACGCCGCCGAGGCGTCGCGGCCCGTGACCGCCGCGCGGCGAAACAGATCGACGGCCTCCTCGAACCGCGACCCTTCGTGCATCATGAACCCGAGATTGTTCAGCGCGGCGGCCAGATCGGGGCGGATCTGGAGCGCCCTCTCGAACGAGCCCACGGCCTCGTCGGGCCGCCCGAGGCGAGAGAGAGCGAGCCCCAGATTGTTGTGCGCCTCCGCCAGGCCGCCGTCGAGATCGACGGCGCGCCGGAACGCGGCCTCCCCCGCCTCGAAGGCGCCCCGATGGAAGAGCGCCATCCCCCGGGCGTTGCACTCGGCGGCCTCGGCCCTGGCCTCCTCCGCCGTCCGGAGGTCTTCGCGCCGCCGGTGCTCCTCGATCACGGCCGAGGCCTGCGCGAGAGTTCCCGCGGTCTCCTCGAACCGGGAGTGCAGCCTCCCGACCTCGTCGCGGAGCGCGTTGACGGGCTGCTCGAGCGCGGCGACTCCCTCGAGGAGGCGGATCCCCAGGTCGCGGCTCGCCGCGGCGCTCCGGTCTCCCAGCTCCTGGAGCTTGCGCTCGACGTCGGCGAGGCGGGCGAGCGGGGCCTCGAGAATCGTGGACAGGTCCGGGGCCGGCAGAGGAACGGCCGCGGGCGCTGCGGCCTCCGCGGCCTCGCGGCGGAGAATCGAGAATCCGGAGGCGCGAAGGGAGCAGTCCTTCGCCTCGGCGGCCCAGAAGGCGCATCCGTCCTCGATGCACTCGTGGTGCTCCCACGTCGTGGAGCCGTCCTCCCCTCGGCGCTGCTGCGACAGGATCGGGCAGATGATCATTCTCGCTCTCCCTCCGGATCGGTCGGGAATCGAAGTCGGGTCGTCGCGACGAGGCACGGAGCATCCCCGAGGATCTCGTCGGCCGCGAGCTCGAGCATGAGCCGGCGCGTCGCGGTCGAGGGGTCGGCCCCATCCGGGGTCATGCGCGCGAGGCAGACCACCGCGTCGCGCACTCTCCCCGAGCGGCTCAGGGCGTGGGCCTTAAGGATCGAGGGGGCCTCGCGCTCGAGGATCGCCGCCGCGTCGGCATAGCGCCCGCGGAGGCACGCGATGCGCGCCCTCACCTCCGCCGCGCCACCGGCCGCGCCGGCATCATCTCCGGGGCGGCTCGGCTCGAGCGACAGCGCGTCCGCGATCTTCTCCGCCGCGTCGGCGTCGCCGAGATCGAGCGCGGCGCGCAGCGCGCGCCACCGATCCGAGGCGGTCGCCACCGTCTGCGCGGCGAACCGGGCCGCGGCGATCGCCTCGGCGTGGAGCGTCGAGAGAAAGGTCTCGCGGTCACCGCTCAGCGCCTCCGCCTCGGCCGTCAGCCGGCGGCTGGCGGCCACGTCGCCGCGCCGCCGCTCGATCCGCGCGCGCAGGAGGCACATCTCCGCGCGCCGGACCGGCGCCGATCCTTCCATGCAGCGATCGAGCTCCGCGGCCGCCTCGTCGAACCTGCCGTCGCCGAAGAGGGCCCGGGCGGCGAGCCAGCCGCACCTCCCCGCGTCGCCGCCCGTGGCCGCCGCGTCGCGCGCGATCGCGGCGGCGTCGGCCGCGCGCCCCGGCATCCCCACCAGCTTCTCGGCGTCGGCCAGCGCGGTCGCGCCGTCGTGCGCGCCGAGCGCGACGCGCGCCCGCGCGATGAGGGCCTCGGCGTTCGCGGGGTCGAGGGCGACCAGCCCGTCGAGCTCCTCACGGATCTCGTCGATGTGCTCAGGGGCGATGCGGGCGGCCTCGGTCAACGCGGCCGCGGACTCCCCCGGGAGCGCGAGGTCGCGGGCCGCGGCGCCGAAGGCCAGCATCGCCCGTCCCCGGCTCGGGCCCGTCCCCGCCGCGAGGCGCCTGAGGGGATCGAGCGCCAGGTGCGGGTCCGCGCCCCTCGCGGCCGCCGCGCGGTAGGCCTCGGCGGCGCTCATGACGTTTCCCTGGCTCTCGTACAGGCGCGCTCTCGCGATGTGCGGCTCCGGGCTCTCGGGGCTGGCCCGCATCACCATCGCGAGCCCCGCGGCCGCCGGCTCGGCGAGCTTCGGCTCGTGCTCGGCGGCGGCGGCGAAGGCGGCGCTCGCCTCTCGGAACCGCTTCTTCACGAGCCACGCGTGCGCCGCGTGGTAGTGCGCGCGCGCGCACGACGGGTGGCTTCGCGTCAGCGCCTCGAGGCGCATCAGGACCTCGGTCGCGATGGATGGTGACGTCCGCAGCGCCGATCCCAGGGCGTCGCTCGCCGCCTCGACCTCGCCCTGCCCCAGGAGAATCTGGGATCGCGCGAGATCGACCTGCGGCTCCAGAGGGAACGACCGGGTGGCATACCCGAGATCCTTGAGAATCGAGGCGCCGAGCGACGGGCGGATCGACCACGCCGTCAGCAGCGCGTTGACCCCCTCGCGGGGCCGGCCGTCGAGGAGCAGCGCGCGGCCGAGCGCGAGATGGGCCGTCGGATGGCCGACGTCGATGTCGAGCACCTTGCCGAGCTTTCTCGCCGCCTCGCTCGCCGTCGTCTTGTCCTGCGACATCGCGCGCGAGTAGGCGCGCACGGCCTCCGTGAGATTGCCGTCGGCGACCCACGCGTCGCCGTTCGCCAGGTGGAGTACGGGGGACGCCGACTCGCCGCCGCGCCGGATGCCGTCGTCGATCACCTCGCGGCCACGGGCGGCGCGCCCCCCCGCGGAGAGAATCGACGCGAGCGCCACCCGCAGCTCGATGTTCTCCGGGGAGTTCCGGAGCGCGCCTTCGAGCCGGGCGAGCAGGCGCGTCGCGGACGGCGGAAGCTCGGTGGAGGAGGCGAGGATGGCCGCGGCGCCGGCGAAGTCCCCGGCCTCGAGGAGCGCCTCCCCGAGAGCGACGGCCGACTCCCCGATCATGCCGGCCGGCGAGAGGGAACGGATGGCGTCGATCACCTCGGCCGCCGCCGCGGGCGAGAACGCCGCCGCGGCGCGGAAGGCCTCCAGCGCCGCGGTCATGTCGCCCGCGCGCGCCGACATCTCGCCGATCGCGAAGCTCCCCTCCGGCGTCGCCGCGAGGGCCGGCGCCATCGTGCGGAAGGCCTCGCTCACCTCATGGCAGAGCCCTGGGCCGCTCCCGCCGATCAGCACGAGAAGGTGAAGGAGCGTCGGGTCGGGTCCCATCGTCGCATCGACCAGGGGCCTGAGAGTCTGCCACGACTCGGCGAACTCACCGCACGCGGCGTGAGCCTCGGCCGTCGCGTGCCGGATCTCCGCGGACTTCGGATCCTGCGCGAGCAGCCGCTGCAGCGAGGCGAGGGCCGAGCGGGCCGCCTCGTCCCCCGCCCGCACGCGCCGCCTCAGGAACGCGGTGGCGAGCGCGGGGTTTCCGGAGCTCGGTGCGAGCCGCTCGATGAGCCCCTCCGCCGAGGCGTGTCCCGGCCGCGCGAGCAGAAGCGTCTGGAGCCGCGACAGCGCGGTGGCGGCCCCCTGGTCGTCGAGAGAGCCGAGCCGATCGAGCATCGCCACGCAGTCGTCGAACCGGCCGTCGCGGAGGTGCTGGTCCGACAGGGCCTCGAGGACGCGGCGCTCGGCGGGGTTGTCCTCGAGAATCCGCTCGAGCCCCTCGCGCGCGCGCGCCTGGATATCCACCGCGGAGTGCATCGCCGCGGCCATGAACGCCGACGTCGCCCGCGGCAGCTTCTTCCCGCGCCGCGCCGATTCGCCGATCAGCAGCTGCAGCCGCGGGTCGTCCTTCCCGTCCGCGAGCAGCGCCTCGAGCAGGCCGCGAAGGTCGTCGAGATGGGCGTCGAGGGCGATGAGCCTCCCCGCCGCCCTCAGGAGATCCTCCAGCCGGTCCTCCCGGCGCCGCACGCGGCACAGGGCCCACAGCGCGGGGGCCGCGTCCCGTGACGTCTCCGCGATCTTCTCGATGGCCGTCGCCGCCTGCGTCGCCGTCTTCGGATCGACCTCGACCATCTGGACGTACTCTTCGAGCGCCCGCGCCTCCTCCCCGGCCCCCTGGTACACCTCGGCGAGCGCGGCGCGGAGCGGAGCGCTGCGATGGTTGCGGGCGATGATCCCCTTGAGCCGCTCCTCGACCTGCGTGACCTCCCCCGGGGAGGCGGCGAGGATCCTCCGGTACATCTCGACCGCCTTCGGGTAGTCCTGGAGCGCCTCCTCCGCGAGGGCGGCGAAGTACAGGAGGGGGACGGCGGACTTCGGGGTGGCCGCCCCCGACTTGTCGAGGAATCTCTGGAGGGTCGCGAGGCGCGACTCGAGGAGGAGCTGTAGTCCCTTGCGATCGACGCGCTCGAGCGACTCGAGCGCGGGGCCGAACTCGCGGCGCGAGACGTGGTGCTCGCCGAGCACCTCGTGCAGAGCCTGCGTCTCGTGATGGTGCGCGCGCGCCCAGTCCACGAAGTCGCAGACCCGCCGGTGCTCCCCCGGATGCGCCTTCAGGAAGCCCCGCAGGCCGTCGGCCGCCTCGCGGGACTGTCCCGACGTGACGAGGATCTGGGAGAGCTCGATGCGGAGGATCGGGTCCTCGCCCTGGGCGGCGATGGACTCCTTGAGAGCCTCCGCCGCGCTGTCGAGCCGGCCCTTCTCGGCGAATCGACGGGCGCGGGCGAGCACTTTCTCGGGCGAGGTCTCCGCCCAGAGCGCACGTAGGTTTTTACCGATCACGGGACGTGAATATACGTGGCGGAAGGTTGGATTCAACCCCTTCCGCCGGATTGTCCCGCGCGTCGGCAGGCGCCGACAACCGCGACAACCGGAACCGGGCCCGGCCCGCGTCCCTCCGGCGCGCGGCGGGAGGCGTCATCTCCCGGCGAGGATCAGGACGAGGACGCGCATGACCAGGTATGCGAGCACCAGGAGGACGAGCGCCCGGTTCTTCACGGCGAAGCGCACCACGCGATCGAGGGCGTTCTCGGGATAGGCGATGATCGGCTGACCGTCCAGATACCCGTCGACGTCCCGGGACATCTCCTCGGCGCTCGCGTAGCGGGCGGCGGGAAGGGCGGACATCGCCTTCGCGCAGACGGCGTCGAGGGCGCGCGGGACGCCGGGATCGGCCGCGCGCGGGGTGGGGGCCGGGCCCTCCGCCACGGAGCGGAGCACGGCAGCCATCGACTCCCCCTCGAAGGGCGGGCGGCCGCAGAGGAGGAAGTAGAGCAGGGCGCCGAGCGCGTAGACGTCGGTGCGCTGGTCGATGCGGTCGATCTCGCCGCGCGCCTGCTCGGGGGCCATGTACGCGGGTGTGCCGATGACGGCGCCGTGTCCCGTCGGCGCGTGGGCGTCCCGCCTGGCGTCGAGAGTCGGCGCCTCTTCGTCGGAGGCGGCGCCGGGCGCCGCTCCTTCAGCCGGCGGCGGGAGCCCCCGCGGCGCGCCGAGAATCTTGGCGACGCCCCAGTCCATGACGAGCGCCTCGCCGAACGGGCCGATCATGACGTTCTCGGGCTTGAGGTCGCGGTGGACGATGCCGCGCGCGTGCGCGAACGCCACCGCCTCGCAGATCCTCTGGAAGACGCGCAGGCGCGCCGTCCGCGGGGCCGGCTGGCGCATCCATTCGTCCAGGCGCGTCCCGCGCACGAGCTTCATCACGTAGAAGACGCGGCCATCCGCGAGCGTTCCCGCGTCGTGGATCGGGATGATGTTCGGGTGCTCGAGCCGCGCGATCAGCCGCGCCTCGGCGAGGAGCCGGGCCGACAGCTCGCCGGCGTCGTCGGGAACGCCGAGGACCTTCAGCGCCGCCTCGCGCCCGAGCTCGCGGTCCTCGACGCGGTGGACGGCCCCCATCCCTCCCCTCCCGAGCCGGCCGAGCAGCCGGTACTTCGTGCCGGTGAGATCGGGGAGATCCACGACCTCGCGCAGGTGGCGCAGGACCCCGTCGCCGAGGAAGCTCACGGCGGGTCCGTCCCGAGGAGGAACCGCGCCTCACGGCGGAACTCGTCCTCCGAGCCCGTCACCGATCGAAGCGTCTCGAGGACCAGGCGGCGGAACTCCCGGCGCGCCCACGAGAGATGGTTGGTCACGGTGGTGACGGGGAGCCCGAACCGCGCCGAGAGATCCGCGTACGACGGCCTCGGATCCGCATCGAGATCGTGCGCCTCGAAGATGCGGAAGTGGGGCTCCTTGCCACGGGCGGCGCACTCGGCCCTCAGCGCGTCGACGGCCAGGGAGAAGAGGCTCCTCACCCATTCGTCGTCGAAGCAGCGATCCATCGCGGCGGGCTCGGGAATCCCGCGCTCCCGGATCTCGCCATCGGCCGCCTCGAACTCGAGCGGAAGGAGGACGGCCTCCCCGCCGCGCTTGATGCGCCCCGCGGCCTTGTGCTCGTTCGCGAGATAGCCGTCGAGGCACACCCTGAGAAACGTGCGGAAGCGCCCCTTCGCGGCGTCGTAGGGGGCGAAGAAGTCCTTCTCCATCGCCCGCAGGAAGAATCCCTGCGTCAGGTCCTGCGCGTCCTCCGGCGAGCGCGACCACTTCAGGCGGATGTACTTGTAGACGGGCTTCCAGTAGGCGGCGACGAGCGCGTCGAAGGAGCGCGATCTCTCGTCGGCGTTCCGGCTCCTGGCGCCGACGAGCGCCGAGACCCGGGTTGTTGGGAACCCTCCGCCGGGAGACGACCTCACGGGCGCGAGCTCTCTCTCGATCCGGCGGGCCCGGGGGCCGGCCGCGGATAGGATCGCATCCGGCTTCGGAACTCGCGGAGGTCGACGATCGCGATCTCGCGCTGCATCGCCCGGACCTGCCGCCTCACCCCCACGAAGTAGAGGATCGTCCCGACGAGGGGGACGCCGACGATCTGCCTGGGAAGGTCCGCCGCGAGGCGGAGAATCCCCTCGCGCCCGGGGCCGGCGAGCCGCGACGGAAGCGATGCGTAATGCGAGGAGGCGAGGGAGGCGAGATCGAGGAAGATGTCCGCCGCGCCTCGCACTCTTCCTCCCGCCGACGTGCGCCCCGAGCGGATCTCCTCGAGGAAATCCGCCGGCGTGCGCGCCTCCGCCTCCGTCCAGGTGGTGCCCACGCGGCGCAGCGTGTGGGCGTCGCTCCCTCCGACGAACCCGACCGCACCCCGCGGGCCGTCGCGCCCCATGGCGAGCGCGGCGACGAGAGCGTTGTAGTGCCGGCCCTGGGCGCCGTTGCGGACCTCGACGGCATCGAAAAGCTCGAGAGCGCGCCGGTAGACCGACGCCTCCGGAAAGCCGACCGGCAGCTTCGAGACGAAATGGCTCAGCGCGCACGCCACGCGCTCCGCGCAGAGGTATGCCACCAGGTCCTCGGCGTTCTCCCGGAGGCGGCAGACCTCCCGGTGGCGCTCCTCGGTCAGTCCCCAGGCGCACAGGTGCACGCGGGCGCCGCTGTCGGGAAACCTGGCCTCGATCTCCTCGCCGATGACGAAATCCGGGGGGGCCCCGCGCTCGTCGATAAGCCTGAGGCACCCCTCGATCGTGTTGAGATCGGTGAGCGTGACGAGATTCATCCCGGCGCCGCGCGCGCGATCGTAGATCTCGCCCGGGCGCGCGTAGCAGTCGCGCAGGCCGGCGCGCGCGTACCGTCCCGTGTCCGAGTAATGCGAGTGGACGTGGAGATCGGCTCTCATCCTCGCGGCCCCGCGCCTCCGTCCGGAGCCGGCTCCTCGCCCGCGACCGCCGCCGAGGGATCGGGCGAGCGCCCCGCCGCCTGGCGATCGCCCCCGAGCCCGAACGCCCGCATCTTCCGGTGCAGATGGCTCCGCTCCACGCCCAGCGACTCCGCCGTGCGCGTCACGTTGCCGCCGTGCTCGCGCAGCCTCCGGCCGATGTACCACCGCTCGAACTTCTCGCGCGCGTCGCGCAGCGACCCCGGCGCCGCGAGATCCGGCCCCGTCTCGGCGGGGGGAGCGGCATGGGCGCCCCCCAGCTCCGGAGGGAGATCCGCCACCGTGATCCGGCCTCGCGGCCCCATGATCGTCATCCGCTCGACGATGTTCCGGAGCTCGCGGACGTTCCCCGGCCAGGGATGGGCCTTGATCGCCTCGACGACGTCCGGATCGACCGCCGGGACCTCGCGCCCGTAGTGGCGCGCGAACTCCGCGAGGAAGTGCCGGGCGAGGAGCGGGATGTCCGTGGGTCGCTCCCGGAGCGCCGGGACGCGCAGCGGCAGGACGTTGAGCCTGAAGTAGAGATCCTCGCGGAAGGCGCCCCTCCGGATCAGCTCGGGGAGGTCCTTGTTCGTCGCCGCGATCACGCGGACATCCACCTTGATCGCCGTCACGCCGCCGACCGGCTCGAAGGTCTGCTCCTGCAGGACGCGGAGCACCTTGGCCTGCGTCTTCAGGCTCATGTCGCCGATCTCGTCGAGGAAGAGGGTGCCCCCGTCGGCGAGCTCGAACTTTCCCTTCTTGTTCTCGCCCGCGCCGGTGAAGGCCCCCTTCACGTGCCCGAAGAGCTCGCTCTCGATCAGCTCCTCGGGAATCGCCGCGCAGTTGACCTCGACGAACGGCTCGTCGGCGCGGTCGGAGAGCGCATGGATCGTCTTCGCCACGACCTCCTTGCCCGTCCCGTTCTCGCCGAGGATCAGCACGCGGCCGTTCGTCGGCGCCGCCGACTGGATCTGCTCCGCCAGCTTCAGCATGACGTCGCTCTCGCCGATGAGGGCGGGGCGGCGGCGCAGGGATTCGCGCAGGGCGCGGTCGCGCGCCTCGAGGCGGCGGTGCTTCAGGGCGTTGCGGACCACGAGCGAGATCTTCTCGAGGCTCAGGGGCTTCTCGACGAAATCGAAGGCCCCGAGCTTCGTCGCCTTCACCGCGGTCTCCACGCTCGCGTGGCCGGAGATCATCACGACCGCGACGTCCGGGTGCACGGTCTTGATCTCCTCGAGGATCTCGAGCCCGTCCCTGCGCGGCAGCCACACGTCGAGGAGGACGAGGTGGAAGTTCGACTCGCGGAGTCTCTCCAGACCCTTCTCGCCGGTCGACACGGCCTCCACGTCGAACCCCTCGTCGCCCAGCACCTGGCTGAGCGACGAGCGGATGCCGGACTCGTCGTCGACGATCAGGATGCGCTGCGCGCTCACGTGACCCCTCCCCGCCCCGCGGTCATGACGCCGCCGGGAGCTCGATGACGAACCGCGTGCCCCTCGGGCGATTGTCCTCGACTCGGATGTAACCGTTGTGGTCCGAGACGATCCGGTTCACGATCGCCAGGCCGAGCCCCGTCCCGCGCCGCTTCGTGGAGAAGTACGGCAGGAAGAGCTTGTCCTTGTCCTCGGACGGAATGCCGGGCCCGTCGTCGGCGACCTCGATGCGCATGAGACGCTGGTCGCGGAGGTATCGCGTCCCGATCACGATGCGGCCATGGCGATCCATCGCCTCCAGCGCGTTGTCGATCAGGTTCACGAAGACCCGCTTCATCTGCTCGTGATCGAGCCGCGCGCTCGGGAGGTCTCCCGAGAACTCCCGATCGAACCGGACGTCGGCGTACGCTCCCTGGTAGAGGCCGAGCGCGGCGTCGATGATCTCGTGAAGGTCCGCGGGGATCGGGTTGACCGCCGGCATCCTGGCGAACCCCGAGAACTCGTTCACGAGCGTCTTGAGCGTCTTCACCTCGCGGACGATCGTCGCCGCCCCCTCTTCGAGGGCCGCGGCGAAGTCGGCCCCGCCTTCTCGGTGCTTCTTCAGGATCCTCTGGGCCGAGAGCTGTATCGGCGTCAGGGGGTTCTTGATCTCGTGGGCGATGCGCCGCGCGACCTCCTGCCACGCGGCGGTCTTCTGCGCCTTGATGAGCCTCGTGACGTCCTCCATCACGAGGATGACCCCCGGGGAAGGCTCCTCGCCGACCGTGGCGACGGTGACGCCGAGCGAGATCGGCTCTCCGTCCACGTTCGAGTGGATCTCCCGGAACATGGGAGCCTTCCTCGCAAGGCACTCCCCCGCCGCCTCCCCGACCTCCGCCAGCCTCCCCCGCGCGAAGAGCTCGCCGAACCGGAGGAGCCGCACGTCGAGCCCCGGGTCGATCCTCAGGATTCTGCGGGCGGCGCGGTTGATCGTCGTGACGCGCCCCTCCGCGGAAAGCGAGACGACGCCCACCGGGATGCTCTCGAGGAGCGTCTCGATGTAGCGCCGGCGATCCTCCATCTCGGCGTTCCGGGTCCGGATCTCGGCGGCGGCGCGCTCGGCCTCCTCCCGCCGTCCCTTCAGCTCGCCGGTCATCGCGTTGAACGAGTCGACCAGAATCCCCAGCTCGTCCCCGGGCCTGACGGAGACCCTGTAGTCGAGATCGCCGCCCGCCACCGCGCGCGTCCCCTCCGCGAGCATCTGGATCGGGACCGTGATCTGGCCGGCGAGATAGAAGCCGATCCACGTCGCCCCGAAGATCACGAGGAGCGTGATCAGGACGAAGACCGAGATGTACACCTGCTGGATCGCCCCCTTCTGCGCCTTGATCTGGCGGTAGTTCTCCGAGGCGCGGCTCACCGACGTGGTGAGGGCGGCGATCTCCTTGCCGACGTACGAGCCCGCGATCGCGACGCCGACGATCTCGCCGCCGGCCGCGGGGCGGATCGGCCAGCCGGCGCGGACGAGACGCCCCGAGCCGAGGTCCTCGATCCACTCGAAGGGCTCTCCGAGCATCGCTCGCTCCCGCAGGTTCTCGGGGGGCGGGGTGAGGTGATCGAGGGAGAGGAGCGGGTTCGCGGCGACGACGCCCGCCCCCTCGGCGTCGTACACCGACGCGTAGTCCAGGCGGTACTCGCGCATCTTCCCCTGGAGCGCACCCAGAAGGAGGCGGCGCTGGGTCCCCTGGAGGAGCTTCTCGCGTCCGACCACGGTCGCGAGGGTTTCGGCCAGCTTCCGGGCGCGATCCCGGTGCTCCTGGTAGAGAGCCTGGACGATCTGCTGCGACTGCGACGCGATGACGTCGACCGGGGTGTTGAACCACCGCTCGACGTTGCGCTCGATGAGGCTGATCGCCGCGACGAAGAGCAGGACCGACGGAACCAGGCACAACCCTATGAAGCTGAAGACGAGCTTCGTCCGGAAGCGCGAGCCCAGGATGTCCCGCCGTCGCTCGAGGAGGAGCTTCGCGAGGTTGCGGGTGAGAACGACCACCAGCCCGATGATCAGGACGAGATCGAGGATGCCGAGGAAGCCGAGGAGGACGGTGTTGGTGACGTACTTGAACGAGAGGTCCTCGGATCGCTGGAGGAAGGCGTACGCCGCCGTCAGGACCACGACGAGCGCGCTGATGCCGAAGAGGACCAGGCGATCGGTCTTGATGCGCTTTTCGGCCTGGCTCATCTCGGGGCCCGCAGAGGGGCGCCCGTCCGCGCGGCGGAGGCGAGGCTCACGGGCTCGGGGACGCGGGCGTGTCGGCGACGTTGAGCCGCACCCGCGCCCAGGAGGTCTCGAAATCCCACGGGATGAAGAAGAAGACGAATCGCTTCTGGACCCTGGACTTGACCCTCAGGTAGAGCGCCCGATCGCCGGCGAGGTCGGCGGGATCGCAGAGCCGCAGGCGGTCCACGCTGGTCATGAAGCGCTCCATGTCCGCCTGGCGATCCGACACGAGCGTCTCCATCATCTCCCCGTTGACGCTCCGGTTGAGGCGGTACTGCCGGGTCAGCGTGTCGAAGGTGACTGTGGACGAGATCACCTTGCGGACGACGGTCGCGTCGAACCAGGCCGGGCGGCGGTTCAGGATTTCCACGAAATGGTTGAAGGTGACCGGCAGGCCGGAGTCGATCTGGTCCCTGATCTCCCGGGTGAAGGCCCCGCTGAGCCCGAAGGAGACGAAGAGATCGTGGGCGCCATTCTCGAGCTGGATGCCGCGAATCTCCGCGCCGGCGTTCAGCGCGTCGCCGGTGCGGGCGCCCGGCGGTACCCCTGCAAGCCCCAGGATGGCCACCGCGAGGCAAGCCAGACCGCGGGCCGGCCCGCGAGAGACCCCTATCCGACGGGGAGCGCAGCCCACACGGTGCTTCCTTTTGACCCTCGAATCCAATCAGCCCCCGCCGGCGAAGTGATGCTCAAAAGACACACCATACTAGCAAAACGCCGGCGTGGATCACCAACTGGAAGGATGCGGGGGGACCTGGGCGCGGGGAGCGCGCGTCAGGCCGAGGCGACGGCGGGGCGGAGCGAGCCCGCGCTGACGCCGCTGCGAAACACGACGTCGGCGACGCTCGACTGCCGGAGCGCGTCGACGAGGTGGGAGTGCAGCGAATGCCCGGCCTTCGATGCGATGACGTGGCCGAGGACCGGCATACCGAGCAAAGCCAGATCCCCCACCAGATCGAGCACCTTGTGCCGGACGAACTCGTCCGGGAACCGGAGCCGGTTCATGGGGCCGGATTCGTCCACGACGACCGCGTTCTCGAGGCTGCCTCCGAGGGCGAGCCCGCGGGATCTGAGCGCGGCCACTTCCTTCAGGAAACAGAACGTCCGCGCGGGAGCCAGATCCTGGGCGAAGACCTGTTTCTGGATGGTCCGGGAGATGGACTGCCGTCCGATGAAGGTGCCGGGAAAGTCGATGGTGTAGGTGATGCGCAGCCTGTCGGCCGGATGGATGGCGATTTCGCGTCCATCCACCTGAATCTCGATCGGCTCGCGAACCGTCAGGTATCGACGGGGCGCGGCCTGCCGTCGAATGCCGGCCTCGCGAATCAGATACATGAAGGGGGCCGCGGACCCATCCATGATCGGGACCTCAGGTCCATCGAGGTCGATGCTCGCGTTGTCGACCCCCATCACACGAAGCGCGGCCAGAAGGTGCTCGACGGTTGAGACCGTGAACCCCTTGCCGGAGAGCGTCGTCGCGTGATCGGCTCTCACCACCCTTGCCCTCTTGAGCCGCAACACATCAGTCGAAAGATCCCGGCGCACGAACGAGATGCCCGCATCACGCCGCGCGGGATGCACACGAAGACGTACAGGTTGACCCGAGTGCAGCCCGATTCCCGAACATTCGAAGGAGCGCTTCAATGTGCGCTGCTGGATCAAGATGTAGGTTCTCCGGTGGAGGCCGATCGGACGCTCGCGCGACCGTCGTGCGACCGGAGTACAGCACGGGCCGTGCCACCTGATCCATCTCGTCCCCGGCAACGCAACTGATTGATTCTAAAGATCTCATTCGGCGCATCGTCGGGATAGCAGGGCCGCCGTTTCTTTTTCGTTACTTCATCGCCACATCGACTGTGTCGATCACACAACACTCTGATTCGTTTCACCTCATTTCATTTTTTTCGTTGACGGTGCCTCGTTCCGTGGGTACTATCCGTCGATTTCTCTTTTGGGGTCAACACTTGGGAAGATCGATCCACCAGCCGATCCCGTTCGCGCGCATCTCCCCTCGTTCCAGTTCCAGGGCCGAACGACGCCGACAGGCGACCGAATGGATCCGCTCAGGGGTCGAGCTGGAAGCCGCGGGCGAGGCCGCTGAGGCGGTCGAGTCGTTCGCGCGGGCCACCGAGGTGGATCCGACGCTCGGCGTCGCGTGGCAGAGGCTCGGCCTGGCCGCAGACGCCACCGGAGACGCCGATCGCGCGCGCGCCGCGCTCCGGAAGGCGGTCGCCCTGACCGGCGAGGGCGACGATGGGTGGCTCGACATGGGGAACGCGCTCGTCGGGCTCGGTGAGACCGGCCTCGCGGTCCGGGCGTACCGGAACGTGACCAGGGACGTTCCGACCGACGTCCGCGGCTGGTTCAACCTCGGATTCGCTCTCTGTCAGTCCGGCCGGCGTGACGAGGCGCGAGGAGCCTACCGCGAGGCGTTGCGATTGAATCCTTCGGACGGCGCCAGCTGGTACAACATCGGCAACACCTACCTCGACGGCGGGGAATGGGAGCGCGCAGCCGCCTGCTATCACGAGGCGGTCTCTCTCGAGCCGACCGACACCGACATCTGGAACAATCTTGCGACGACCCGGGTGATGCAGGGAAGGCTTCTCGAGGCGGTGAACTGCTACCTGCGCTGCCTGGAGATCGACTCGAGATCCGCCTCCACCTGGAATGCCGTCGGGTCGGTCTGGGCGCGGCTCGGCGATGATCGCCAGGCGGTCGAATGCTTCCGCGCCGCGGTTCGCATCGATGAGGAGACCGCGACGTACCTCCTGAACCGGGCCATGGCGTACGCCCGCCTCGGGGCACGAGACGACGCGGCCGCCGATCTCGACCGGGCCCTCGAGCTGAACCCGCTGCTCCACGAGCTGGCCGCGGAGCTGCCGGCGCTGCGCGACCTGCTTTCTTGACACGTTCGGCACGCATGGCTCAACATGGCCGACGCCGCTCTCGCGGCACGCCTTGCGTCCGCAAGCACAACACCCGAGCACGGTGACCACTCCATGGCAGACGACGCCAAGCAAACGATCGACCGTTACGTCGCATCCACGCTGAGAGCTCGCACGGCGGAATCGACGGCCGCCGCGTCCGCGGCGCGCGACGAGATCCTGGCGGCCGTCGCCCGGCTGGAGGCGGCGCTCTCGGCAGCGGGCGAGGAATTCTCCCTTCCGGCGGAGCTCATGCCGGCTCCGGCCCCCGTTCCGGCGCCGGCGCCGCCGCCGGCGGCCGAGGTGGGGCTCACGTCGCACGTCCTCACGGCGCAGCGGGAGCTTCTCGCGGCAACGGATCAGGTCGGGCTGTTGACCCAGCTCCTTCTGGTGTCCACCGTCTCATGCTCCCGTGTGGCTTTCTTCATCGTGAAGAAGGACTCCCTCGCCGGATGGGCGGCGCGCGGCTTCGAGCGCGCGCAGGACGCGGACGTCCGGGGCCTTTCCATTCCATTCGGCGACGACACGATCGTGGGCGCGGCCTGCAGCTCGGGACAGACCGTGCGCGGACGCGCCGGCGATCACCCGAAGGATTCCCAGTTCCTGTCGCGACTCGGCGGTGAGATGCCCCGGGACGCGATGGCCGTTCCGATCTGGATCCGCGACAAGGTCGCGGCGGTTCTGTACGGCGACTGCGGGAAGGACGAGCAGATTCTCGACCCCGAGGTCCCCGAGATCCTCGCCGTTCATGCGGGGCTCTGCCTCGAGACGCTGGCGACGCGGCAGAAGGCCCCGCGGCCGAAGGGGACCGATGCCTCGGGGCCGCAGCCCCAGGCGCAGCCCTCGGCGGCGGCTCCCGCGCCGTCCATGTCGGCCTCCGGCCCCATCTCGATGACGGGGACGACGCCCGCCGTGCCGGAAAAGTCGGCGCTGACGGCCTCCACCCCGTCGGCATCCGCCTCGACGGCTTCCGCCTCGACGGCTTCCATGATGAGCGGCGGCTCGCGTCCCGCCAGCCCGAGCGCACCCGCGCCTCAGCCGGCCCCGGTGGCCGCTCCGGTGCCGCCTCCTCCCGCGCCACCGCAGGCGCCCGCGATGTCGCTCGACCACCTTCCCGACGAGGAGCGAAAGCTTCACGAGGAGGCGCGGCGATTCGCCCGGCTTCTCGTGAGCGAGATCGTCCTGTACAACGAGCGGCAGGTCGAGGAGGGGCGCCGCCAGAAGGATCTCTACGAGCGCCTCAGGGAGGACATCGACAGGAGCCGCGGCATGTACGATCAGCGGGTGAACGCGAGGGTCCGGGCGGCGACGAATTACTTCCTGCAGGAGCTCGTCCGGACGCTCGCCAACGGCGACGAAAGCGCGATCCGCGTCCCGTGGGCCTGAGGCCCGACCTCAAGGCCGATCTCTCGCTCCTCGCGCTCAGCGCCCTCTGGGGCGGAACGTTCGTCGTCGTCAAGCGCGCCCTCGTGGACGCCTCCCCTTTCGCGTTTCTCGCCGTGCGGTTCGGCATCGCGACGCTCGCGCTCGGCCTCGTCTTCCGCCGGGACGCCTTTCCGATCCGTCGGGACACGGCGCGCGCGGGCGCGTGGCTCGGGCTCCTGCTCGGCTCGGGCTTCGCCCTTCAGACCCTCGGCCTCACGCACACCACCGCGACACGCTCGGCGTTCCTGACAGGCCTCTCCGTCGCCGTCGTCCCGCTCCTCGCGGCGATGATCGGGCGCGGGGGCCTGACGCCCGGGTCGCTCGCCGGCGCGGCGATGGCGGTGGCCGGGCTTCGACTCGTCACGCTCCCCGCCGCGGGAGTCGAAACGGGAGGCTTCGGCGTCGGGGAGGTGCTCACGGTCCTCTGCGCCATCATCTTCGCGGCGCACATCGTCGGCGTGGACATCGCCGCCCGGCGCCACGAGGTCCGGAGCCTCGTCTTCCACCAGATCACCGCCGCGTTCCTCGTCTGCGCTCCGCTCGCGCTCTTCGCCGAGTCCACGCGGTTCACGCTCACCCCCGCGCTCGCCTCAGCGCTGCTCGTGACCGGCCTCGGGGGGACGGCGCTCGCGTTCGTCGTGCAGAACGCATTCCAGCCCGACACCACGGCGTCGCGCGCGGCGATCATCTTCGCCACCGAGCCGATGTTCGCCGCGCTCACCGCGTACGTCGTCGACGGAGAGAAGCCGACCGCGCGCTTCACCCTCGGGGCGGCGCTCATCGCCGGGGCGATGGTGGCGCCCCGGATCCCGCTCGGCCGGCGCCGGCGGGAGGTCTCCGCGGGATGACGGCGCCGCTCCTCGTCGCCGGCGTCGCCGCCCTGATCGCCGGAGAGGCCTTCTTCGCGCTCTCCGAGGTCGCCCTCGTCTCGGCGAACCGGGCGCGGCTGCGCGTCCGGGCCGACGCGGGCTCGGGCGCCGCGGCCTGCGCCCTCGGCATGCTGGCCCACCCGGAGACACTCCTCGCGACCACCCTCACGGGAACGAACCTCTGCGTCGTCTGCGCCTCGTTCACGGCGAACGAGGTGGCGGCGCGCGGGCTGGGCGATGCGCGCTCCGCCTGGGCGATCGTCGCTCTCGCACCGTTCATGCTGGTCTTCGGCGAGATCCTGCCGAAGGCTCTGGCGCGGAGGCACGCCGACTCGCTGGCGTCGCTCGTCGCCTATCCCGTGCGCGGCGCGATGACCCTGCTGGCCCCCGCGGTCGCGGTCGCCGGCGGGCTCTCCCGCCGCCTCGTCGCCTCGGTCGAGACGCCGGGGGCCAGGCATCCGTTCGTCACGCGCGAGGAGCTCCGCGCGCTGCTGCGCGCGGAGCGGCGCGCCGCCCTCGATCCGGAGGAGGCGCGGATGATCCACCGCCTGCTCGGCATGGCGGCCTCGAAGGTGCGCGAGGTGATGACGCCCCTCCCGGACGTCGTCTCGATCGAGGCGGGCTCCAGCGTGGCGGCGGCCTGCGAGACGATTCGCCGCGTGGGGTATTCCCGCCTGCCGGTGTACCAGGAGCGCACCGACAACATCGTCGGCGTCGTCCACGCGCTCGACATCGTGACGAGCGGCGCCACGGGCGCCGGGGTCGCCTCGGTGCTCCGCCGCCCCTTCTACGTCCCCGAGTCGGCGCGCCTGAACCAGATCCTCGACGAGTTCCGCCGCCGCGGCCAGGAGATGGCGATCGTCGTCGACGAGTTCGGCGCCTCGTGCGGGATCGTCACCTTCGAGGACGTGCTCGAGGAGATGGTCGGAGACATCCTCGACGAGTTCGATCGCCCCCATCGCGACGATCTCCAGCGCGAGCCGTCGGGGGATCACGTCGCAGCGGGAAGCGTCCGGTTGAGCGAGCTCTCCGACCGGCTCGGCGTGTCTTTTCCCAGGGCGGGGTACGAGACCCTCGCGGGCTTCATCGCTCACAGGCTCCAGCGGATCCCGCGGACGGGCGATGCCGTCGAGTTCGAGAACCTGGTCCTGACGGTCGTCGACGCCGGAGAGCGGCGCGTCCGGAAGGTCAGGATCCGGTCGAAGCCGGGGCCATCTTCCGGCTCATCGTGAGCCCGGTCGGCCCCTGCAGCGTCGCGTGAATCCTGACGACGCCCGGCGGGCCGGGAGATCCTCCGGGGGCGGGATCAGGCTCCGTCGGGAGGGGGACCTCGATCTCCGCGTCGATCTTCACGTCCGCCGCGAGCGACGTGAAGTGGCCTTCGCGAAGGTCGAACGTCGCGTGGCCGGCGCCCCGGCCCGAGAGCTTCACCTTCATGCGCGGAGTGGCCTCGCCGGAGGCGTCGGAGGTGACGGTGCTCTCCGTGTCGAACCGGGCCTCCCCCTCCCCCGCGCTCTTCAGCGTGAAGACGATCTTCGAGGCGACGGGAATCCGCCCCGCCATCGGCAGCCCCGGCACCGCTCCCCTGGAGACGACCTCGAAGGTGTCGCCCGGTCGCAGCGTCCGCTCCGGACGGGGCGGCAGCGCCTGCATGACGCGATCGGCCGTGTCCGGCGGAAGCCCCGGCGCCCCCTTCGCGGAGCCGGGATCGAGCTCCACGGCCCGGCCGTCGGGGCTCAGCCGCCCGCTCCACGACGGTGAGGCCGCCAGCGCCTCCCGGGCGCCCGGGATCTCGATCGTCTGGCCGGCCAGGGTCATCTCCATGACGCCGCCTGACAGCGTGAGCTCGACGGGCAGACCGCGATCCGCGGCGGGCTCGCCCGTTCGAAGGATCGTCCTGAGCTCGGTCCTCTGGCTCGCGTCGCCGAGGAGCGCCCGCATCATCGCGGCGGCCTCCTCGGGGAGCCCCTCCATCGTCACGTGCGTCGCCAGCGTCGCGCGCATCGTCCCCTCGTACACCGCTCCCGGGCGGAGCGCGTAGCGGAGACTCACTCCGTCGGCCGCGGCGGCCGGCGCGGCGGCCGGCGCCAGAAGGCACGCGAGCCCCGCGAGGACCGCGGCGATCGGTCGCGCCGGCTGGCGCGTCGAGGCGCTCATGGAATCCGGATCCTCCCGGTGAGCACCGTCACGGCCGTTCCGTGAATCGAGATGTTCTTCACGGAGGGCGGGGCCGCGCCGAGATCGGCGTCGAGCTCCACCTCGATGCGGCATCTCCTGCCCAGGAAGTCCCCCTGCTCGGCGGTGTAGCCGATCCTCCCGCCGGCGGCTCGGTGGAACTTTCGGATGGGACGCGTCGGCTCGTCGTCCCCACCCCCTGCCGTCCCCGCCCGCGATCCCGCCGCGCCCGAGAAGTAACCGGCGCGCGCGAGCCAGGCGGCGACGGGCCCCTGGGCCGAGCCGGTGCCCGGATCCTCGGCGAGGCCCGCGGCCGGAGCGAACATGCGAAGGTGGACCGCCGAGAGAGGCTCGGTCGTGTGCGTCGTGACGACGATGACGCCGTCCGCGCCCCCCGGAAGGGGAATCCGGCGAAGCGCCGTGACGTCGGGCTTGAGATCCTTGAGCGCCCTGAGGTGTCCCACCGGCAGGAGGACGTACTCGCCGCACTGGATCGGCGGCGCCTCGCGGGCCACCGCATCGGTCGCGAGCCCGAGCGCCGCGCGCACCGCGCCGGTGTCCTGCCATTCGGTGACGTGCGGGTCGGGAAGCCCCATCCGGACGAGCGCCGGCGCGCCCGGGCGGAGATCGACTTCGACCGGGAGGATCCCAGCCCGCGTCTCGACCCGCAGGCGGCGCGTCCCCTCCCCCGCGAGCCCCCACGACCCTTCCTCGGCGGCGACGTGGAACGACGCGATCGTGGCGTGCCCGCACAGGCTCACCTCGACCGCCGGCGTGAACCAGCGGATGCGGAGATCAGCCCCCGGCTTCGAGGCCGGGAGGAGGAAGGCCGTCTCCGAGACGTTCATCTCCCGGGCGATGCTCAGCATCTGCGCGTCGCTGAGATCCTCCCCGCCGCGCGTCACGACGCCCGCCGGGTTCCCCTGAAACGCGACGGCGGTGAAGGCATCGACCCTGGCGATCGCGAGATCCCGAGCCATCAGCGACCCTCCTTCCCCGCGGTCGCTGCGCGCGCCGCGGCCTCGCGCCGCCGCTTCGATCGCCGAAGCCTGAGGCGTGTCCTCGTGGTGACGATGAGCTTGCGGATCAGCCGGCTCTCCGGCGCAAGAAGAAGCAGGCCGGGCAGCGCGAACATCCACCCCTGGATCACGGGGAGGAGCACGCCGATGATGCCGAGCACGAGCAGGAGGATCCCCGCGACGAGGCGGATCACCCGCAGCACGGGGTGCGGGTGGGCGAGGCGCTTTTTCACGCCAGCATCTCGCGGACGAGGCGCCCGCGGAAGAGCATCCTCACCTCGCCCGCGAGCGTCGCCTCGAGACGGCCCGAGCTCCGCGACACGACCACGCGGCTCTCGAGCCCCTCGCGATTGCGGCAGACGATCGGAGAGCCGGGGATGCCGAGGAGGTCGCACGCGACGGCCACCGAGATGCTGCCGCTGCCGCTGCTCAGCGTCTCGGCCTCGACCCCTCGCTCGAAGAACCTCACGTCGCAGCGCCCCTCCCCGCGGGGCGTGAAGTAGTCCACGTTCGCCCCTTCGGCGCCGAGCCGCGGATGAGATCTGAGCTGGGGGGCCGAGTCGAGGACCCCCGCGGCGAAGGCGTCGTCGACCCGGACGACGAAGTGGGGGACCCCCGCCTTCACGCGCACTCCGTCGAAGGACCGGCCGCCCGCGTCGAGGGTGAGCCGCGTGGGCTCCGCCGCGCCCAGCGGGAGCGTGAACCAGGGGGGCTCGGCGACGCCATCGGCGGCGAGAACCCCGGCGCCGGTCTCCACCCGCATCGCGCGGGGGAAGGAGCCGGTCCGGGAGGCCCATCGCGCGACACACCGCAGGCCGTTGCCGCAGAGATCCGCGCGCCCCCCGTCGCGGTTGTAGTAGACCATCTTCAGGTCCGCTGAATCCGACGGCTCGATGAAGATCATCCCGTCGGCCCCGACGCCGAGCCCCCGGTGGCAGACGCGCCGCACGAGGTCGCCGAGATCCCCCGAGAACCTGCCGTTCCGGTTGTCGATGAGGACGAAGTCGTTCCCCCCGCCGGTCACCTTCTGGAACGGCGCCCCCTCGGCGGCCCGGATCAGCGCCTCGCTCACGACCGGACTCACGGCAGGATCTCCTCCGCAGGCTCGGACCACCCGCTCTCGTTGGGGCTCGCGGCCCCGTCGACGGCCGAGACGACGTAAGTGTACCGCGTTCCGCGGCGGACGTCGGTGTCCGCGTACGTCGTGGCGGGGATCGGTGTGGCGGTGAGCAGCCGGAACGGCTCGCGGGGCCCGTCGCTCCGGTAGACGAGGTAGCCCGCGATGTCGAGCTCGGGTCCGGGAGTCCAGAAGAGGCGGATCAGCTTGTCCTCGGCCGCCGCCGCGAGGCCCACGGGCCGGGCCGGAGGGAAGACATCGATGCGCGTCGCCGAGGCTGTCGCCGAGGCGCTCTCGCACCGGTTGGGCTCATCGGCGCGCCCGAACCGGATCTCGTACCGGTACTCGGCGCCGATCTCGGCCGTCTCGTCGAGGAACGTGGTGGTCCCCGCCGGCAGCGTCCGGTACGGCTTCTCGCCGAACTCCGCGGCGGGGGCCGCGCGGTAGATCTGCACTGGCGGTGCTCCCTTCTCCGCGGCCGGCCACCAGACGAGGATCCCGGTGGGGGCCGGCCGGGCTTCCGCGCGCGCCGGGGGGGCGGGGGCCGCGCAGAGCGTGATCGCGATCGGCCCGGCGGGCGCGCTGCGCCAGCGCTTCCCCTCCTGCACCTCCACCACGAAGGAGACGCGCCGCCCCGAGAGGCCTTCCTTCCCCGCGAGCTCCGGAAGGCCGAGGCTCGCGAGATGAATCGGGATCTCGAGCCGATCGCCGGCGGCATAGCCGGGCCATTCGTCGCGCGGAACGACCCACGAGGTCGATCCGGGGCGCTGGGACGGCGGGCGCTGCTTGACCCGCCTCCCCTCCTGGCGGCCCGGGCGCGCGGCGGCCTCGGGAAGCAGCGTGACGCGGAGCTGCACGGGCTGCTCGAACGGCTCCCCGTCGGTGCGCTCCTTCGGCGGCGCCAGGCTCACGACGACCTCGTCGCCGCGCTGCAGGAGGCGAAGGCCCTGGGCGGGCTTCGGGCGGATCCACTGCGGGGGCTTGGGGAGGCCCTTCTTCCCGCACGCCGCGGAGGCCGCGAGCGCGAGCACGGCGAGGGCGAGAAGGGCTTCGCTTCGGCGCGCGATCACAGGATGTACTTGCTGAGGTCCTGGTCCTTCACGATGTCCGCGAGCATCCGGTGGACGTACGCGGCGTCGATCACCTGGGTCTTCGACGGGAGATCGGCCCCCTCGAAGAGGATGTCGTCGAGGAGCTTCTCCATGATCGTGTGAAGACGTCGCGCGCCGATGTTCTCCATCCGGTCGTTCACCGTCGCGGCGTAGTCGGCGACGGCGCCGACCGCCTCGGGGGTGAAGCGCAGCTCGACCCCTTCGATGTCCATGAGGGCCGTGTACTGCTTGACGAGGGAGCTCTCCGGCTGCGTGAGGATGCGGATGAAATCGTCGCGCGTCAGCGCATCGAGCTCCACGCGGATGGGAAATCTCCCCTGCAGCTCCGGGATGAGGTCCGAGGGCTTGCTGACGTGGAAGGCCCCCGAGGCGATGAACAGGATGTGATCGGTCCGCACCATCCCGTGCTTCGTGCTGACCGTCGTCCCCTCGATGATCGGGAGGAGATCGCGCTGAACCCCCTCGCGGGAGACGTCGGGGCCCTGGCTCCCCTCGCGGCCTGCGATCTTGTCGATCTCGTCCAGGAAGATGATCCCCGACTGCTCGACGCGGCGGAGCGCGATCTTCGCGACCTCGTCCTGATCGACCAGCCGGTCTTCTTCCTCCCGCAGGAAGTGCTCGCGCGCCTCCTCGACCGTCATGCGGCGCGTCTTCGTTTTCCCCGGGAAGAGGCCGGGCATCATCGACTGGAGGTTGATGTTCATCTCCTCCATCCCCGCGTTCGAGAAAATCTTGAGCCCCTGGTTCGGGCGCTCCCGGACGTCCACCTCGATGACGCGGTCGTCGAGGAGCCCTTTCTTCAGCTCGTCGCGCAGCCTCTCGCGCGCCTCGACCATCTCGGCCGGAGTCGCCGCGCCGTCCCCGTCCTTCGGGGTGAGCTCGGACAGCAGGCGCTCCTCGACGCGCGCCCGGGCGCGCTGGCGGATCTCCCCCACCTTCTCCTGCCGGACCATGTCGACGGCCAACTCGGTGATGTCGCGGACCATCGATTCGACGTCGCGCCCGACGTACCCGACCTCGGTGAACTTGGACGCCTCGATCTTGAGGAACGGCGAGCGCGTGAGGCGCGCGAGACGGCGCGCGATCTCGGTCTTCCCGACGCCGGTCGGCCCGATCATGATGATGTTCTTCGGGGCGATCTCCTCGGCGAGCTCCGGCGCGAGCCGCTGGCGGCGGATGCGGTTCCGGAGCGCGATCGCGACGGCGCGCTTGGCGCGGGACTGGCCGACGATGTGCTTGTCGAGCTCCTGGACGATGGCGCGCGGCGTGAGGCCCGCGTCGGTCACCTCGGGAGCGGCGAGCGTCTTCATAGCTCCTCGACGGAGATGTTGTCGTTGGTGTAGATGTCCATCGTGCCGGCGATCTTCATCGCCTCGCGGGCGATCTCCGCGGCGGGCAGCGCCGTGTGACGGAGCATCGCGCGCGCCGCGGCGAGCGCGTAGCCCCCTCCCGAGCCGATCGCCGCGACGCCGTCGTCGGGCTCGATGAGGTCGCCCGTCCCCGAGAGGATGTAGACGTGGTCGGTGTTGGCCGCGATGAGGAGCGCCTCGAGCCTCCGGAGGGCGCGGTCGAGGCGCCAGTCCTTCACCAGCTCGACCGCCGCCCGCTCCAGATTCCCTCGATGCTCCTCGAGCTTGGCCTCGAAGCGGGAGAAGAGGGCGAAGGCGTCGGCCGCGGAGCCCGCGAACCCGGTCAGGACGGAGTCGCGGTGGATCTTCCGCACCTTGCGGGCGCCGTGCTTGAAGACGACGTTCTGGACGGTCACCTGCCCGTCGCCCGCGATCGCGGTCCGGCCGTCGCGGCGAACCGCGAGGACCGTCGTGCTCCGGATGTCCAGCCGTTTGACCATGGAAGTGCGGCGAGTCTAGCACTTCGCTGTTGCCTTCCCGAGGCTTGGGAGTATCATTCAACGGTCGTTCTGGGGGGAATGGTCATGCGAGTCCCTGTCTATTTCGCCTCCGCCCTCTGCCTCCTTCTCCTGGCCCTCGCACCGGCTGCCGCCATCAACGCGGGCCACGTCCAGGGGCGCATCTTCGACGATTCCGGCCACCCCATCCGCGGCGCCGTCGTCACCATCAGCGGCGACCGGGCCGTCGGGGTCTGGGACTGCGAGACCGACGAGAGCGGCTTCTACCGGATCGCGGGACTCCCCGCCACGACCGAGCTGAAGCTGAAGGTCGTCGCCCCCGAGCGCGCCACCGTCGAGCGCAGCGGCTACTCCGTCCGCGCCGACGAGACGGTGCACCTCAACTTCCGGCTGAGGCCGAAGGGGGTCTACGCCACCCTCGTCATCACCGATCCGCGCGTCCCGTACCACAAGACCGCGCTCGCCGGCGCGCGAGAGACCCTCCCCGCGGGAGTGCGCGTCTTCGAGGCGACCGAGCGCACTCCGGACGTCGTGCGCCGCCTGAACCGCGCCCTCGGCGCGCGCCCCGACGGCGTGCTGGCGATCGGATCGCTCGCGGCCCATCTCGCCCGCGAGACGATCTTCGACATCCCGGTCGTCTACACGATGGTCCTCGATCCCGAGAAAGAGGATCTCAAGGCCGACAACATGTGCGGCGTGCAGTCGAACGGAGCCTTCTCCGAGCAGCTCGACGTCCTCGAGCGGATGGCGCCGAAGGCGAAGCGGATCGGCACGCTCTTCGATCCCTCCCGCCTCGACGGCGTGGTGAGGCAGCTCCGCACCGAGGCCGAGGACGCGGGGTTCTCCCTCGAGGTGCGAGCGGTCCACGAGCGCGGCGACGTGAAGGAGCGCCTGCGGTCGCTCGCAGACTCCGGCATCGACGCGTTCATCCTTCTCCTCGACCCGGGCCTCTTCACGATGGACGTCTTCAGCGAAGTGCGCGCTTTCACGCAAGAGCGGGGCATCATCTTTATTGTTCCCGACGGCGCCATGGTCCGGTCGGGGGCGACCTTCTCGTACGCCCCGGGCTTCCGCGAGCTGGGCGCCTACGCGGGCCGGCTCCTGACGAACGTCCTGAAGCGCGAGGCGACCGTGGCGGACATCGGCGTCATCTTCCCGAGGACCCGTTACTTCGCGGTGAACCCGGTCGACGTCGAGCGCTTCGGGCTCACGGTCCCGCCGAACGTGAACCCCGCGGCTCTCGAGATGCCCCGCACGATCGTGAGCCCCGAGAACTGATCCCGGATCACCGCGGGAGCTTCTCCAGGATCTGAGACAGGCGCGGCGCGACGGTGTCCTTCGCCGAGAGAATCGGCTCCGCCACCGGCCAGACGACTCCCACGTCGGGATCGTTCCACAGGAAGCCGATCTCGTCGGCCGCGTCGTAGAAGTCGGTGCACTTGTACTCGACCTCCGCGACGTCGCTCACCACGCAGAAGCCGTGGGCGAAGCCCGGCGGCACCCAGCACTGCCGGAAGTTTTCGGCGGAGAGCGTGACTCCGATCCACCGCCTGAAGGTCGGCGACGAGCGCCGGATGTCCACCGCGACGTCGAAGATCTCCCCTTCGATCACGCGGATCAGCTTCCCCTGCGGGTGCGCGCGCTGCGCGTGAAGGCCGCGGAGGGTCCCCCGCGTGGAGCGGGAGTGGTTGTCCTGCACGAACCGGGCGTCGATCCCCCCCTCGCGGTACTTGCGCTCGTGGAAGGTCTCGAGGAAGAAGCCGCGCGCGTCGCGGAAGACGTCGGGGTCGACGATCAGGACGTCCCGGAGGTCGGTCGGCGTGATCCTCATCGGGCCTCGCCCCCGGCCACGTACCTGTCCATCCACGCCATGAGGCGCGTGACGGCGTCGAGGCGGTGCCACCGCTCGCGGAAGCCGTGCCCCTCGCGCGGGTAGGCGACGTACTCGACCGGGACCTTCTTCCACCGGAGCGCGGCGTACAGCTCGTCGCTCTGCGACTTCGGGACGCGCTCGTCGTCGGTCCCCTGGAGTATCAGCGTCGGCGTCGCGGCGCGATCGAGGTTGCCGAGGGGGGACCGTTCGCGGCAGAGCGCGGCGTTCTCGTAGCACCAGAGGTCCCAGTGCACGCTCGAGTTCTCCACGGGGATGTCCGAGACGCCGAGGTATGACTCCCAGCTCGTGATGCCGAACATGTCCACGCCGGCGGCGAAGCGGTCCGACCAGCGCGTCACGCCGAGCGCGGTGAAGTAGCCGCCGTAGGATCCTCCGGTGATGCCGACGCGCTTCGGATCCGCCCACCCCTTCGACGCGAGGAAGTCGACGCCGTCGAGAACGTCGGTGAACTCCACCCCACCCAGGTCTCTTTGGTCGGACTTCGCGAAGGCGACCCCGCGACCCGTCGAGCCGCGGTAGTTCGGGAAGAGGACGAGGTACCCGCGCTCCGCGAGCGCCTGCCCCGGATGCGACCAGGCGTTCTGCCACGCGTCGAGGTAGTACGACTCGGGGCCGCCGTGCGCGATCACGACGAGCGGGTAGCGCCGCCCATCCACGAAAGCCACCGGGCGGATCAGTACCGCCTCGATCTCGACGCCGTCCTTCGCGCGGTAGCGGATCGTCTCCTGCGCCCCGACGGGGAGCGGGTCGAGCTGGGGGTTCGACCTCGCGATCGGGTGCGGCGAGGCGGCCGGGCGCAGCGATCCCGACCAGACGTCGGTGGGCGACGCCGCCGTCGCCGCGGCGAGGGCGAATCGGCTCCCGTCGGCGGACCACGTCGAGGAGCTGAAGGCGGCGACGCCGGCGCCGACCACGTCCTGCCACGCGCCCGCCACCGGGTCGACGATCGACACGACGCTCCGCGTGCCCCGCGCGCTCGTCACGTTGATTTTTCCATCGGCGCGCCAGGAGATGGACGTCGAGGACTCCTCGCGGGCGCCGGTGAGGTTGCGCGGAGCGCCCCCCGAGGCCGGGACGACGAAGAGGCTCCCCGTCCACGGATCCGACGCGTCCACGCCCGAGAGCCACGCGATCGTCTTCCCGTCCCGCGACCAGGCGACCTCGGCGATCTTCCCCACCTCCGGCACCAGCTCGCGCCTCGCGCCCGCCCGGGGAAGGATCGCGATCCGTTTCTTCAGGTACGCGTCGTCCGTCCGGTTCAGGTCCGTGACCGTCGCGACGAGCGCCGTCGAGTCGGGCGCCCAGTCGAACTCCCACGCCGAGAGGTCGCCGAGGCTGTCGAGCTTCTCCCCTTTCCCCGTGAGGACGTCCCAGATCCAGAGCCTCCTCGGGAGGAGATTCTGATCGGCGACGCGGGCGTCGTTCCCCGCCTTCTCCTCCCGCTCGCGCGATTCGCTCTTGCGATCCACGGCGAGGCAGGCGATCGACTTGCCGTCGGGGGACCACTCGAAGGCGGTGATCTCGGCCTTCTCGTCGGTCAGCGGCGCCGCCTCTCCTCCCGCGAGCGGGAGGATGTACACGCGCGTCCTCGCGGCGTCCCCCGTCCCGCGCTTCGACATGAAGGCGAGGCGCCCTCCCTCGGGGGACCAGCGGGGACGGGTGTCCTCGGCGTCCGCGGTCGTGAGGCGCTGGGCCTCGCCTCCGCCGAACGGCACGCGCCAGAGGCTGGCCCACGCCGGGCCCGGCTTCGCGTCGTCGGTCCGCCATCGCGAGCGCGTGAAGGCGACGCTCGATCCATCGGGGGAGATCGTCACGCCCGTGACGGCGACCGTGTCGACGATCGCCTCGGGGGTCCACCTCCACGGCGACGGGGAGGCGGCGATCGCGGGGGCCCCGGCCACGCCGATGACGGCGAAGACGAGCGAGACGACGATTGTTTCTCTCATCGCGCCATCTTCCGGGCCTCCGGGCGAAGAGTCAAGGAACGATGTAGCATCGCCGCCATGCGCGTCGTGCTCGTCTCGGGGTGCTCCACGGGCATCGGCCGGTGCCTCGCCGATCGTTTCGCGGCCCTCGGCGACACCGTCGTCGCGGGGGCGCGCAACCCGTGCACGCTCGAGGACCTCGCGGCGCGCCACCCCGGGCGGCTGCACCCGATCGCGTGGGACGTCGCCGACGAAGAGGCGACGCGCGGCGCGGTCGCCTCGACGATCGCGCGGTTCGGCCGCATCGACGTGCTGATCAACAACGCCGGCTACGGCCAGATGGGGCCCCTCGTCGAGCTCTCGCGCGACGCATGGCGCCGGCAGCTCGAGACGAACGTCGTCGGCCTCGCCGACGCGGCGGCGATGGCGGCCCGCCTCCCCGGCGGCATGATCGAGCGCCGAGCGGGGCGCATCGTCAACATCGGATCGATCGTCGGGCGCGTCAGCATCCCCTTTGGCGGCGCCTACGCCGCGACCAAGCACGCCGTCGAGGCGATCTCCGACGCCCTCCGGATGGAGCTCGCGCCCTTCGGCGTCGACGTCGTCCTCGTGGAGCCGGGCCCCATCGAGACGGCCTTCACCGCCACCGCGGGGGGATCCATGACGGAGATCCTCGCCCGGCGCGACAGCCCGTACGAGTACCTTCGAGACGTGCTCGCCGAGAGGGCCTCAAGCGGCCGGCCGATGTCGATGTCGGCCGACGACTGCGCCGGCGCGATCGTGCGCGCCGTCACGAGGCGCCGCCCTCCCACGCGACTCCGCGTCACCGGCCTCGCCTCCCTGATGTTCTGGCTGCGCCGGTTACTCCCCGACCGGGCGATCGATTCGATCCTCAAGCCCCGGTTCGGCCTCTCGGGCCGGGCGCCCCGCTAGATCCCTCAAGGATTCCGCCGAACCGCCGATTCCCGAATCCCATGCGCATCCTCATCGCCGACGACGATCGCGCCTCCCGCCTCGTGCTCGAGAGGACCCTCGCGGGATGGGGCCACGACGTCGTCGTGACGGAGGACGGGGCCTCGGCGCTGGATCGGCTCTCGGCCCCCGACGCGCCGCGCCTCGCCATCCTCGACTGGATGATGCCGGGGATGGACGGCGGAGAGGTCTGCCGCCGCCTCCGGGATCGGGGCGACACCCCCTACATCTATCTCATCCTCCTCACCGGGAGGGACGGCAAGGACGACGTCGCCGAGGGGCTGGCGACGGGCGCCGACGACTACGTGACGAAGCCCTTCCATGCGGCAGAGCTCCGGGGACGCGTCCGCGCCGGCGGCCGGATCCTCGACCTCGAGGCGGCCCTGATCGAGAGGATGCGGGAGCTCCGCGCCGCGGGAGAGCACGTCCGCCAGCTCCAGGGGCTCCTCCCCATCTGCATGCACTGCCGCCGCATCCGGGACGACGGCGACACGTGGAAGAAGCTCGAGAGCTACATCGAGCAGCACACGGGGGCCCTCTTCAGCCACTCGCTCTGCAACGACTGCCTCGCCGCGCACTACCCCGACGTCGACGCCCGCATGAAGTCCAGGGTTTGACAAGGGGGGGCGCCCCCGGCTAGCCTCCCCCGTCGATAGTTCAAACCTGAACTAAACCACAGGCGGGCCGCCTCATGCCGATCGTCGCCCCTCCCATGACGGAAGGCCCCGTTCCCCCGATCTCGACCGCGCTCGTCACGGGCGCCGGCCGCGGCATCGGCCGGGCCGTCGCCACCGCCCTCGCGCGCGCCGGCGCGCGCGTCGCGCTCGTGGCGCGGACCGCCGCGGAGATCGAGGCGGCCGCCGCGGAGATCCGCGCCGGGGCGGGCCGCGACTCGGCGCTCGCCTTCCCCTGCGACGTGACGAACGCGGAGGAGGTCTCCCGCGCCGTCGCCCGCGCCGTCGCGGCCTTCGGTGAGATCGACGCGCTCGTCAACGCGGCCGGGGCGGCCGAGAGCGCGCCGCACGCGCGGACGGCGGACGATCTCGTCGAGCGCATGCTCCGCGTCAACCTCTACGGCCCGCACCACACGATGGGATCCGTCCTTCCCTCGATGACGGCGCGGCGCCGCGGCGCCGTCGTCAGCGTCGCCTCCACCGCCGGCGTGCGCGGCTACGCCTACACCTCGGCGTACACGGCGAGCAAGCACGCGCTCGTCGGCCTGACGCGCGCCGTGGCGGCCGAGGTGGCCGCCTCCGGCGTGCGGGTCAACGCCCTCTGCCCCGGCTTCGTCGACACGGCGCTCCTCGATCGCAGCGTCGACGCGATCGTCGGGAAGACCGGCCGCTCCCGCGACGAGGTCCGCGCGGAGATGGCGAGGATGAACGCCTCGGGACGGCTGCTTCACCCCGACGAGGTCGCCGGCGCCGTGATGTGGCTCCTCGCGGGGGCGGGGGCGTTCCTCAGCGGCGAGGCGATCGTCCTCGAGGGGCTCGCCCCTCCGGATGGGCCCGGCGAGGGGCTGCCGATCCACTCCGAGGCGCTGGGAGCGGCCGCAGGGTACAGCCAGGGGATGCTCTTCCGCGCGGGGCGGACCCTCTTCGTCGCCGGGCAGGTGGCCTGGGACCGGGATCACCGCCTCGTCGGCGGCGCCGACTTCGCCGCCCAGTTCGACGCCGCGCTCGGCAACGTCCTCGCCGTCGTGCGCGAGGCGGGGGGAGGCGCCGGGCAGATCGGGAGGCTCCGGATCTACGTCGCAGACCGCGCGGTGTACGTCGCTTCGCTGAAGGAGGTCGGCCGCGCGTACCGGCGGCACATGGGAGCGCACTATCCCGCCATGGCGCTCGTCGAGGTGCGCCGCCTGCTCGAGGAGGGAGCCCTCGTGGAAATCGAGGCCGAGGCGATCCTGTGAGCCGGCCCCCGTCCCTGGCGCTCTCGCTGTGGGTGCGCCTCATGAAAACGCACGGCCTGATCCTGAACCGCGTGCGCCGGACCCTCGACGGCCGCTGCACGCTCCCGCAGTTCGACGTGATGGCCCAGCTCCACCGCTCCCCGCAGGGGCTCACCTCCCGCGAGATCTCGCGGCGGCTGCTGGTCACCGCCGGGAACGTCACCGGGATCGTCGACCGCCTCGCCGGCGACGGGCTCGTGACGCGCACCATCCAGGCGCACGATCGGCGATCGTCCCGGGTGCGGCTCACGCCGCGAGGCCGGGCCCTCGCCGCGCGGCTGATCGAGCGGCACCGGCTCGACGTCGAGCGGATCCTGGCCGGCGTCCCCGCGAGGCGGCAGGCGGCGCTCCGCGCCCTTCTCGCCGACGCGGCGCGCCGGATCGAAACGCACTTCGAGGGTCGGGCTGAACCGAAGCGCCCCGCCGAGACGCGCCCCGCCGAGAGAAGAAGAGGAGGTCGCCATGCCCGGGCCGAAGACGTTTCTCTATGAGGAGAGCCATCGGGTCGCGCGCATCACGCTCAATCGCCCGGACCGGCGGAACTCCCTGACGTTCGAGATCTACGAGGAGCTCACCGCCACACTGAAGTCGCCCGCGGCGCGCGACGCGGTCCGCGCCGTCGTCCTCCAGGGGGCGGGGCCCGGCTTCTGCTCGGGCGGCGATCACGACGAGATCATCGCCCCTCTTCTCGCGGCCGACGCCGCCCGGCACCGCGCCTTCACGCGCCTCACGTGCGATCTCATCCTCGCGATCCGGAATCTTCCCAAGCCCGTGGTCGCGGCGCTGCACGGCGCCACCGTGGGCGCCGGGGCCGTCCTCGCCGCAGCGTCCGACATCCGCATCGCCGCCGACGACCTGCGCCTCGGCTTCGTCTTCGTCAAGGTGGGCCTCTCCGGCGCCGACATGGGGGCGGCGTGGCTCCTGCCGCGCCTCGTCGGCCTCGGCACGGCGACGCAGTGGCTCCTCACGGGGGAGATCGTCGACGCCCCGGCCGCGCGACGGGCGGGGTTCCTCCACGAGATCGTCCACGCCGAGAACCTGCCGTCCCGCGCGATGGCCTGGGCCGAGAAGCTCGCGAGGGGACCGGCCCGCGCCCTCGCCGTGACCAAGCGTAGCCTGAACCTGGAGGCGTCGATGGACCTCGAGACCGCGATGCGCCACGAGGCCGAGGCGCAGGCGGCCCTCATGGGAGAGGGGGCGTTCGCCGAGGGGTTCCGCGCCTTCAAGGAGAAGAGGGAGCCTGATTTTGACTGACGACCGCGAGATCGACGAGCTGGGGAGAAAGGTCCGGGCCCTCGCGCTCCGCGCCGAAGGCATGGCCGAGCCGCGCACCCCCGCCGAGGAGGACGCGGAGGCGCGCCGCCTCGTGGCGCTCCTCGCCCGTGAAGGGCTCCTCGATCACGAGCGGCTGTCCAATCGCGCCGTCTGCGCGATCCGCGAGGCCCTCGCCTACCAGTCTGGGATCGCGGACGTCGCCTTCGTGATGCAGGGGCTGGGCTCCGGCGCGATCGCGAGAGCCGGCACGCTGGGGCAGAGAGCGGAGTATCTCCCCCACCTCGCCGGCGGCGCGTCGATCGCGGCCATCGCCCTCACCGAAGCGGGGGCCGGCTCGGATCTCACGCTCATCGCGACGCGCGCCCGCCGGGACGGCGACGCGTACGTCGTCGATGGGGACAAGACGCTCATCAGCAACGCCGGCCTCGCGGACGTCTACACCCTCTTCGCGCGGACGGCGGACGACCCGCGGGGCGGCCTGAGCGCCTTCATCGTGCGCGGGGACGACGCAGGGCTCCGCGTGACGGAGCGGTTCCAGGGCCTCGCCCCCCACCCGATCGGCTCTCTCGGCTTCACCGGATGCCGGATCCCGGCCGCCAGGCGCCTCGGGGACGAGGGGGACGGGTTCGCGATCGCGATGAAGGTCCTCGACTTCTACCGGCCGACGGTCGGGGCGGCCGCCGTCGGGATGGCGCGGCGCGCCCTCGACGAGACGATCGCGCACGTGAAGGGCCGCCGGCAGTTCGGCGCGCGCCTCGCGGATCTCGGCGGCGTGCAGGCGATGATCGCCGACATGGCCGTGTCGATCGACGCGGCCGCGCTCCTCGTCGAGCGGGCCGCCCTCGCGATCGACTCGGGGCGGCCGCGCACCGCCCTCGAGTCGGCGATGGCCAAGTACCGGGCGACCGAGACGGCGCAGACGGTCATCGATCGCGCGGTCCAGCTCCGCGGCGGGATGGGGGTGGTGAGAGGGGCCGCCGTCGAGAGGCTCTACCGCGAGGTCCGCGCGCTCCGGATCTACGAGGGGGCCTCCGAGGTCCAGAAGAACATCATCGCGCGCGAGATCCTGAGAGGCGGGGGCGGCGCGTGAAGCTCCTCGAGCCCTTCGACGTGGGGGCGGCTCGCCTCCCGAACCGCGTCGTCCTCACCGCGATGGTGACGCGCTTGTCCGGCGAGGACGGGCACGTCAACCGCGAGATCCGCGACCGCTACGTCCGCTTCGCGAAGGGGGAGCCGGGGCTCATCGTCCTCGAGGCGATGGCGGTGCACGAGGCGAAGTCGGGGCCGCTCCTCCGCATCGGCGACGACCGGTTCCTGCCGGGGCTGACGGATCTCGGCCGGGCGATCCACGACGCCGGGCCGTCGAAGGTCTTCCCGCAGATCATCCACTTCCTCAAGATCTCCCGATCGGGGTGGCGCCAGAAGATCTCGGATCTCACGCTCCCCGAGATCCGATCCATCACGGAGAACTACGCCGCCGCGGCGGAGAGGGCGCGCCGCGCCGGCTTCGACGGCGTCGAGCTCCACATGGCGCACGCCTACACCCTCTCGTCGTTCCTCTCGGCGCGGAACGCCCGCGGCGACGAGTACGGCCGCTCGCTCGAGAACCGGATGCGCCTTCCCACCGAGGTGATCGCCTCCGTCCGCCGCGCCATCGGCGACGGCTTCCCCCTCGGCGTCCGCTTCGACGCCGAGGAGTGCATCAAGGACGGCTACACGATCCTCGACGCGCGGCAGATCGCCCTCCGCTTCGCGCGGCTCGGCGCCGACTACCTGTCGCTCTCGGCCGGCGGGAAGTTCGAGGACGCGATCCACAAGGCCGGCGATCCGCTGTACCCGTACACGGGGTATTCCGGCGATCGGTGCATGCCCCCCGACTCGTATCCCGACGGCGCGAACAACCTGCTGGCCGCCGGCGTGAAGGCATTCCTCCTCGCGCACCGGTCGGCGACGCCGGTCGTGACCACGGGGAAGATCCGCTCCCCCCGCGAGGCCGAGGAGATCCTCGCGCGCGGCGACGCCGATCTCATCGGGATGGCGCGCGCCCTCCTCGCCGATCCCGACTGGACGAAGAAGGTGAAGGAGAACCGCGAGGGGGCGATCGTCCGCTGCATCTATGGAAATGTCTGCAAGAACCTCGACGAGAACTTCAAGAGAGTTCGCTGCGTCCTGTGGCCGGCAGGCTCGCTCCAGGCGCCTCAGAGCTTCGACACCGAAGCCCCCACGTGGCCGTCGGGACGCGAGCTGGTGGCCACGGCGAAGGCGGGGCGCATCAGCCTCTTCTGGAAGCCGGCGGCGGACGGCGAGGCCGTCTACGGCTACGAGGTGCTGCGCGCGGAGGCCGGGGCCGCGGCGGTGCACGTCACGTCGGTGAAGGGGTGCTCGTACAACGACTACGACGTCGTCGCCGGCGTCGCCTACACCTACACGGTGCGGGCCTACGACCTCGCGGGGAACCGGAGCGTCCCGACCGACCCCGCCGGGGCCGTTCTGTCGTACCCTGAGGCGGCTCGGGAGCGCCTGAGCGGGAGGGTCTCTTGAAGGACAAGCTTCTCGATTACCGGAACGAGTTCCCCATCCTCGACACCTGCACGTACATGGTGTCGCACTCCCTCGGCGCGATGCCGAAGGGGGTTCACTCCCGCCTCGCCGACTTCGCGACGCTCTGGGAATCGCGGGGCGTCCTCGCGTGGAGCGACGCGTGGTGGAAGATGTCGCTCACCGTCGGCGACACGCTCGGCGAGATCTTCGGGGCGCCGCCGGGCTCCGTCTGCATGCACCAGAACGTGTCGGTCTGCGAGTCGATCATCGCGTCGAGCCTCGACTTCTCGAGGAAGCGCAACAAGGTCGTCTACACGCAGATGAACTTCCCCAGCGTCATGTACGTGTGGGAGGAGCGGAAGCGCTTCGGTGCGCGCGTCCAGGTCGTGCCGAGCGACGACGGCATCCACATCGATATCGACCGCCTCCTCCACGCCATCGACGAGGAGACGCTCATCGTCCCGATCTCCCACGTGCTCTTCAAGAGCGCCTTCATCGTGGACGCCGCGGCGGTCGTCGAGAAGGCCCACAAGGTCGGCGCCCTCGTCATGCTCGACATGTACCAGTCGGCGGGGACCGTCCCCGTCAACGTCACCGATCTCGGCGTCGACTTCGCCACCGGCGGGTCGGTCAAGTGGCTCTGCGGCGGCCCCGGAGCCGGGTACCTCTACGTCCGCCCCGACATCCAGCCTCAGTTCACTCCCGCCGTCACCGGCTGGGCGGCGCACGCGCAGCCCTTCGCCTTCGAGACCGGCGCCCTCCGCCCTGCCGACGGGATCGCGCGGTACCTCCACGGCACGCCGGTGGTCGCGCCTCTCTACCACGCGCTCCCGGGGTACGAGATCGTGCGCGCCGCCGGCGTCCCGAACATCCGCGCGAAGTCGATGCGCCAGACGGCCCGGATGATCGAGCAGGCGCTCGCCCGCGGCTGGAAGATCAACTCGCCGATGGATCCGGCGCTTCGCGGCGGCACGGTGGTGGTGAACGTGCCGCACTCCGAGGCGGTCGCGGTCGAGCTCGTCGCCCGGAAGTTCATCGTGGATCACCGCCCCGGCGCCGGGATCCGGATCGCGCCTCATTTCTACACGAGGGACGAAGAGTGCGACGCGACGATCGCCGAGATCGGGAAGATCCTCGACACGCGCGCCTACGAGCCGCACCTCGCGGCCGCGCGCGCCGGGCACTGAGGGGAGACGACGTTGGAGAAGAAGAAGGCGGAGTCGTACGGGGCGTACCTCAAGCTCCCCGAGCTCCTGGCGCTCCAGCAGCCGCTCTCCGATCCGACGGAGCACGACGAGCTTCTCTTCATCATCATCCACCAGGTCTACGAGCTCTGGTTCAAGCTGATCCTCCACGAGGCGACGGCGATCCTCGGGGCCGCGGGGCGCGGCGAGACGCGTCGCTGCTCGCGCCACTTCCGGCGGATCATCGAGATCCAGCGGGTGCTCTTGCAGCAGATCTCGGTTCTCGAGACGATGACGCCGGCCGACTTCCTGCGCTTCCGCGATCACCTGAACCCGGCGAGCGGCTTCCAGTCGCACCAGTTCCGGGAGCTGGAGTTCCTCTCGGGGATGAAGGACGCTTCGACCTTCCCGCACCTGAAGCTGCTCCCGGAGGATCGCGCGCGTTTGGAGCGGCGGCTGGTGGAGCCGGATCTGCGCGATGCGTTCGATCAGCTTCTGGGCTTCGGGGGGTTCGTCGTCTCGGAGCCGCGGCGCGAGTCACGCATCGAGGCGCTCAAGACGATCTACAACTCGCCGTCGTCGCACCACGATCTGTACGACCTCTGCGAGGCGATGATCGAGTACGACGAGAACTTCCAGCTCTGGCGGTACCACCACGTGCTGATGGTCGAGAGGATGATCGGCCACAAGATCGGCACCGGCGGCAGCGAAGGGGTCGGGTATCTCACGGCCACGCTCAAGAAGCGGTGCTTCCCGGAGCTGTGGGAGGCGCGCACGCATCTGGGGACGGGCGGGTACGGGGGCTGAGCCTCGCACTCCTCCAACACAGCGCTACGAGAGAATTGAGGCGCCGCAATTCGCCCTCCCTACGTGTCCGGCGAGTTCCTCGGTCTCCTCCGACGGTAGAACACCAAAGCAACAACACCGCTCAGAAAGAACCCCCACGCGGCGATGAGCCGGACCGTTGTCGGTGGATTCCCTATCCATACCGCCGCAGAGGCCTAGCCCGAAGAACCAAGTGTAGAGTGACAGCAATCTGCGCTTGAAGAGAACCGCTTCCGCCCAACCGATGAGGAAGATCACCGCCAGTAGCAAGACGCGCGCTGTCATCGGATCTCCGTGCGGTAAGGCCCTCGAATCGACGTCCACGAAGGCGATTATCATTGAACGTCGCCGCATTGCTGCCTCGCCCTATACTCCGGAGCGCTCGCGAACACGGTGAGCGCCCCCGACACACCAAGGAGCCCCGCTCCGATCGTCACGCCCGCCGCCTTCCAGGTGAGACCTTCCTCCAGCAACTCGGCGCTAGCCGATGCCTTTCAAGAGTAGTCTGCCAGAAAAGTGCCCTGACTGCCGAGACACTTGCCATAGGCAATTGGACCCGATGAGAGAGCGGCCTTCAAGCCAGGACTCACCGCGACGCCAACCCCGACCGCTTGGAGGTTGTTAGCGACGGAGTAGACACTGAATTCTGGGATGACGACATCTGCCAAGAGGAAACCAAACTTGTCTTCCAAGAGATTCCGGACGCATTGCTCCTTCGTCTGCGGTTTACTCTTCTTCACGGGGCGTCGTCGTCACCGCGCCGATCTTGTCGACACTTGTTGACAACTGTAGACACGAACGGCCGCCAGGCAGTGACCTCCCCCCGGCGGACGCATGTCATCATCCAGATGCCTTCGCGGTTCCAAGCTGCGTCGATGGAGGCAAGAAGACAGATGATGAAGATCTTGCGCCTGCTCGTCCTCTCGAGTGCCCTCAGCGCGGCGTTCCCTTCCGTGCACGCAGCTTCCGAGATCCGCCCCTCCGGCGCGGATCTGAAAAAGACTGCGCTCGACTACCTCTCGTCCGAGCGGGCGCGGCAGGTTGAAGGAGTCACGGCGAAAGAGGTCGAGGCCTCCCTGGCGTTCCTGACGGACACCGCGGTCTACGAGCATCCGAAGGCCGGCGCGCGCATCGAAGGGAAGGAATCGATTCGACGCGGGATGCTCGGGCACGCCGGCTCCATCCGGAACCCGCATGACGAGGTGCTCTCGGCGGTCGTCGGCTCCGGCGTCGTCGTTCTCGAGCTGCACCAGTCGTTCGAGTTCCAGGACGAGACCGGCTGGAAGGATCGCGCGTTCGATACGGCCAAGGTTTTCGAGTTCGACGGCGACAAGATTCGGCGCATCATCGACTATCGGTAGCGCGAGCGGCCATAACGAACTTCTCCCCGCCCCGGCGATGTGACATAGTTTCCGCCGCCATGACCGACGGACCGCGCGACATCGCCTTCCCCGAGCGCTTCAACCTCGCGCGCTACCTCCTCGACGACCGAATCGCCGAGGGCCGCGGCGACGCGCCGGCCGTCTACGAGGGCGATCGCGTCTACACCTACCGTGACGTCCAGGCGCTCGCGAACCGGGCGGGCAACGTCCTCAGGGATCTCGGCGTCTCCCCCGAGGACCGCGTCCTCATCGTCCTTCCGGACGGGATCGAGTTCGTCGCCACGTGGTTCGGCGCGCTGAAGGTCGGCGGCGTCTTCGCCATGGCGAACACCATCCATCCCGCGAGCGACTACGCCTACTACCTCGAGTACACCCGCGCCCCCGTCGCCGTGATCTCCGCCGAACTCCTCCCGAAGTTCGAGGAAGTACTTCCGACCGCGCGCCACCTCGAGTGGCTCCTCGTCGTCGAGCCGCGAGGCGCCGCGCACACGACGAGACATCCCTCGTTCTGGAAGAAGCTCGAGGAAGCCGACGACGATCTCGTAACCTACGACACCCACCGCGACGACATCGCGGGGTGGCTCTTCACGTCGGGGACGACCGGCCACCCGAAGGCCGCTGTCCACTTCCACCGCGACTTCGCCTTCAACATCGAGACGTACGCGAAGCAGGTCGTCGGCTACACCGCGAAGGACGTCACTCTGAGCGTCCCGAAGCTCTTCTTCGGCTACGCGACCGGAACGAACCTGATGTTCCCGTTCGCCGCCGGCGGCGCGACGGCCCTCTATCCGGAGCGCGCCGCCCCCGAGAAGATCTTCGAGATGATCGAAAAACATCGCCCCACCGTCCTCACCTCGGTGCCGACGATGATCAACTCGATGCTCCAGTCCCCCGGCGCCGCCGCGCGGGATCTCTCTTGCCTCAGGGTCTGCCTCTCCGCCGGCGAAGCTCTCCCCGCCGAGCTGTACCGCCGCTGGATCGACACCTTCGGCGTCGAGATCCTCGACGGGATCGGATCGGCGGAGATGTTCCACATCTACATCTCGAACCGGTTCGGCGAGGTGACGCCGGGATCCCTCGGGCGCCTCGTCCCCGGGTACGACGCGCGCGTCGCGGGGCCGGACGGCGCGGACGTGCCGATCGGCCAGACGGGGACGCTCTGGGTCCGCGGCGGATCGACCGCCCTCTGCTACTGGCAGGACCGGGGGAAATCGCGCGAGACCTTCCGCGGCGACTGGTGCGTGACGGGGGACCAGTTCCGCCGGGACGACAGGGGGCTCTTCTGGTACGAGGGGCGCACCGACGACATGCTGAAGGTGTCGGGGATCTTCGTCTCCCCTCTCGAGATCGAGGAGTGCCTGTACCGACACGACGCCGTGAAGGACGTCTGCGTCGTCGGGGGCGCCGATCGCGAGGGCCTGACGCGCCCGCGCGCGTACGTGACGGTGCGCGAGGGGGCCTCCCCTTCCGAGGCGCTCGCGCGGGAGCTGAAGGACCTCGCGAAGAAGAACCTCTCGCCGTACAAGTACCCGCGCTGGGTCTGCTTCGTCGAGGACCTGCCTCGGAGCGATCGCGGGAAGGTGCAGCGGAAGCTCATCCGCGAGGGGTATCCCCTGACGCCCATCCACGCGGAGATCGATCTCGGGGGGAAGGAGTGACGCTGGCGTTCGCCCGCCTCACCTACCCCGAGGCGGAGGCGGCGGCGAAGCGCGGCGCCGTGCTCATCCTCCCGGTGGCGTCGGTGGAGCCTCACGGGCCGCACCTTCCGCTGGACACCGATGCCGTCATCGCCGAGGGGATGGCCGAGCGGGCGGCGGCCACGCTTCGCGGCGAGGGGATGGAAGGCTACGTCCTCCCGACGCTCGCCTACGCCGTCACCGACTTTGCGCGCGGCTTCGGCGGCGTGGTCTCGATCTCGCGAGCGACCGCGGTCTCGATGCTGACGGAGGTCGTCACGGCGCTCGTCGGCCAGGGGTTCCGGCGCGTCGTGATCGCGAACGCGCATCTCGAGCCGGCTCACCTCGAGTCGATCCGCGAGGCCGTGGCCGCAATCCGCGCGGCGACGGGCGTCGAAACGCTCTTCCCCGATCTGACATCGAAGCGGTGGGGACGGATGCTCGGCGCGGAGTTCCGCTCGGGCGCGTGCCACGCCGGGAGCTTCGAGGGCTCGATGGTCCTGGCGAGGCGCCCCGAAGGTGTGAAGGGGGAGATCATGACGTCGCTGCCGCCGAACCCAACGAGCCTCTCGAAAAAGATTCTGGAGGGCGCCACCGACTTCCGGTCGGCCGGAGGGGATCGCGCGTACTTCGGCGACCCCGCGGCGGCCACGGCCGAGGAGGGGGAGCTGCTGCTCGACGTCCTCGCCGGGATCCTCGTCACCGCGGTGCGCGAGGGGCGATCGGAGTGACGCGCGCGATCGCGGGGCTCGTCGTGGCCCTGACCCTCATGGGCTCCGCGCTCGCGGCGGACGCGCCCCCCGCCCCCTGGATCGTCGGCTACCACGGCTACGCCTTCCTCGACGTGAACCGCCAGGAGGCGACGTCCACGGAGCGCGACTTCCAGTCCGAGAACCACCTGATGGTCTTCGCGAGCCGCCCGTGGGGGCGCGGGACGCTCCAGCTCCTCGGCACCTTCACCCTCGAGCCGGCGACGTACCGTCCCGAGGGGGAGCCCGAGCTGTTCCAGCGCGGCGAGACCTTCGACGGCATCCTCCTCGTGGACCGGCAGCACCCGCACGACCTTTTCACGCAGATCGCGGCGTCGTGGCGGACGCCTCTCGGCGCGAGCCGATCGTTCCGCCTCTACGTCGCGCCGCGCGGCGAGCCGGCCATCGGCCCCGTCGCCTACCCGCACCGACTCTCGGCGTCCTTGAACCCGACGGCCCCGCTCGCGCACCACAACCAGGACTCGACGCACGCGTCGCAGGACGTCATCACGGCGGGGTTCGACCTCTCGCGCTTCACGATCGAGGCGTCGGGGTTCCACGGCCGCGAGCCCGACGCGAACCGGTGGGACCTCGAGCAGGGACGCGTCGACTCGTACTCGGGGCGCGTCGTCTTCCGCGCGACCAGCGCGCTCTCGTTCCAGGTCTCCTCGGCCCGGCGCGAGCACCCCGAGGAGCTCGAGCCGGGGGCGCAGACGCGGACGACCGGGTCCGGGATGTACGAGCACACGCTCACCGACGGGTTCATCGCGGTGACGGCGACCGTCGGAAAGGACCAGACCCCCGAGGGGCAGGAATGGGGGAACGGCGTCGAGGCGGCGTGGAAGTTCCGGAAGACGAACTCCGTGTACACGCGCATCGAAGGGGTGACGCGGGATCTCTTCGAGCTGGCGAACAAGAGGCAGCGCCCTGCGGGGGTCGCGGCGGACAGGACGATGATCGAGGCGGCCACCTTCGGCTACGCGCGATCGATCCCGCTTCTCGTCGAGGCCGGGACCGATCTCGGCGCCGACGTGACGGTGTACCGCTTCACCTCGCGCCTCGACCCGGTTTACGGGGACCGCCCGGTCTCCTGTCATTTCTACTTGAAGGTTTCGTTCGCGTCGAAGGGGGCTTCGGGGCACGAGCATCACCACTAGGCGCCGGCGGCTTCGGCTGGGTGGCGAGCGGCTGAGCCATGGCCGGAAACGTGCGGCTCGGCGCGTCGAAGGCCCCCGGCACCTTCTTCCGGAAATCGCGCGGCACGCTCGAGACGAACTCGAGGGGCTTCCCCGTGACGGGGTGCGTGAACCCCAGCACCCACGCGTGGAGGAAAAGGCGCTCGGCCCTCTCCGCGCCGTAGAGGACGTCCCCCGCGATCGGGTGCCCCGCCTCCGCGAAGTGGACGCGGATCTGGTGCTTCCTCCCCGAGAGGAGCTTCACCTCGAGGGCGCTCACCCCGTTCCCCTCGCCGCGCTTGCGGTACCGCGTGATCGCGTCCTTCGCCGCCTCCCGGAGCGACTCGGGATCTTTCGGCGTGATGCTGCGCACGCGGTGCATCGGCTCATCGAGGGGGACGAGGCGGCTCCGAATCTCCCCTTCGTCCTTCAGGATCGTTCCCTCGACGATGGCGGCGTACCGGCGATCGATCGTGTGCCGCTCGAAGAGGGCCTTGAGGGATCTCTTCACCCCCTCGGTCTTCGCAAAGACGAGGAGCCCCGAGGCGCGCTCGTCGAGGCGGTGCACGAGATGAATCGACTCGTCCTTCGCGCGCGCCTTCAGCATCCGCCTCAGCGACGACCAGAGCGACTCCTCGCCTTTCGAGCGCGCGGAGACGGTGATGAGGCCGGCGGGCTTTTCGGCGACGATCAGGTGCTCGTCCTCGAAGAGGATCGGGACCGGCGGGGCCGCCGCCTCGGCGGCCCGGGGGAGGACGGTGATCTTCGCCCCGTCGGGGATCTCGTCGTTCCCGCGCCGGGCCACGCGCCCGTCGACGAGGACGCGGCTGTGCTCGAGGATCTGCCGGAGCGTGCGCCGCGACGCGCCGGGGATGACGGTCTCGAGGCGATCGAGGAGCGAGGGCAGGGTGAGAGCCTCCGAAGGGTGGACGTGAATTTTACCTGCCCGGCACTTTACTAGCCCGGCACCTTACCAACCCCGCACTTTACCAACGATGATACGCGGGGTGCCCCTCCGTGACGGCGACGAACGTCGCGCGGCAGCTCGCGGTGACCTTCCCGTTCGCCTCGATCGTCGCCTCGACCACGGCGCGATCCTCCTCCGACTCGACGACGCGCGCGCGGATCGTCAGCGTGGCCGCGATCGGCGTGGGCCGCTTCAACGTGACGTGGAATTCGGCGGTGACCGTGGACGGAAGCGCCGCCGCGCCGCGCGCCTTCATGAGATGGCGCGCCGCCGTCCAGTTGCTGTGGCAGTCGAGGAGCGCGCCGCAGATGCCGCCGCTCACCACCCCTTCGAACGCGAGGTGATGGGGGGAGGCCTTCCACTCGGCGACCACCTCGTCGCCCCGCTCGAAGCTCCGGATGCGGAGCCCCTTCTCGTTCGCGGGGCCGCAGCCGAAGCACATGTTGTTCGGGGCGTACGTCTCCTGAAGGCTCTTCGTCACGGGCGGGTCTCCTCGATCTCCTTGAGCCTCACGCGCGCATCCACGGCGGCGGACGCTCCGCGCGTCTCGGCGGCGAAGAAGGGGTTCACGTCGAGCGCTTCGATCGAAGGGTGGTCCGAGATCAGCCGGCTGAGGCGCAGGAGCATCTCCTCGAGGACCGCGAGATCGACCGGCTTTTCCCCGCGCACCCCCGCGAGGATCGGGAAGCCGCGGACGCCGCGGACCATGTCCCCCGCCTCCCGGTCGGTCAGGGGGAGGATTTTGAACGTGACGTCCTTGAGGACCTCGACGTAGACGCCGCCGAGGCCGAACATCGCGAGCGGGCCGAACTGAGAGTCGTGCGTGACGCCGAAGATCACCTCGCGCCCGGCCGTCATCTTCTGCGCGAGGATGCGGGATCCCTCGCCGAACCTCGCCAGATCCTTCGCCATCTTGCGATACGCGGCCCCCGCCTCGTCGCCGTTCCGCAGATCGACGCGCACGCCGCCCGCCTCGGTCTTGTGGCTGAGCGCCGTCGCCACGACCTTGAGCACGATCGGGTACCCGGCGTCGAGGCCGAAGGCGATCGCCTCGGCCTCCGAGGCGACGACGCGGCGCGCGGCCGTGGGGATGCCGGCGGCGTCGAGGAGGTCGAGCGATTCGACCAGGCTCAGATCCCTGCGGCCGGCGGCGCGCGCCCCCGCGAGGATTCCCGAGGCCGCGGCGCCGTCGAGGTCGAGCGCGACGACGTTGCCCGCCTCGCGCGCCCGGAGGGCCCGGCACCGCTCCATCGACGCGAGCCCGACGGCTGCGAGCTCCGGGAAGACGTAGACGGGGATGCCGGCCGCGTCGAAGACCTTGCGACCTTCTTCCTGTCCGAGCTTCCCCATGAAGCACATCGCGACCGGCTTGTCGGTGCCGCGCGTCGCCTCGACGATGGCGACGGCCACCGAGTGCGCGTCGATCATGATCGGCGAGACGAAGATGACGAGGAGGGCGTCGACGTTGGGATCTCCCGCCGCGATCTTCACCGCGGCGCGGTAGCGATCGTCGCGGGCCGAGGCGATGAGGTCGATCGGGTTGGCGGGGGTCGCCTCCGGGGGGAGCACGGCGCGCAGCGCGTCGAGCGACGCGGGGGCGAGCGGCGGGAGGCTCATCCCGAGGTTCTCTAGGGCGTCGGCGGCGAGGATGCCGGGCCCGCCGGCGTTCGTGACGACGGCGACCCGCTTGCCGCGCGGGAGCGGCTGCGTGGCGAGCGCCTGGGCGAAGACGAACATCTCCTGGATCGTCGAGGCTCGCAGGACGCCGCACTGATCGAGGAGCGTCTCGACGGCCACGTCGAGCCCGGCGAGGGCGCCCGTGTGGGTCCCGGCGGCGCGCGCCCCCGCGGCCGATCGCCCGGCCTTCACCGCGAGGATCGGCTTCGTGCGCGTGATGCGCTGCGCGAGCTGGCGGAACTTCCGCGGGTTTCCGAACGACTCCAGGTACAGCAGGATCAGCGACACGCTGTCGTCGTCGGCCCAGTACTCGAGGAGGTCGTTGCCGGAGATGTCGGTCTTGTTGCCGACGCTCGCGAACATCGAGACGCCCAGGCCCATCTCGCGCGCGTGCGCGAGGATCGCCTCGCCGAGGGCGCCGCTCTGGGAGACGAAGCCGATCTTCCCCGGGAGCGGCTTTGCCCGCGCGAAGGTGGCGTTCAGGCTGATCCGGCTCTCGGTGTTGATGACGCCCATGCAGTTCGGGCCGATCATCCTCATGCCGTGGTGGCGGACCTTGTCCCTCAGCTTCGCCTCCAGGCGACCTCCCTCCTCCCCCGCCTCCTTGAAGCCGGCGGTGATCACCACGAGCCCCTTCACCCCCTTGCGCCCGCACTCCTCGACGGTGTCGAGGACGAGGTCGCGCCTCACCACGACCACGGCGAGATCGACGGGATCGGGGATGTCCAGGACGCTCGGGTACGACTTGAGCGAGTGGACCATCGGAGATCGGGGGTTCACCGGGAAAATCGGGCCGTTGTAATCCCCCTCCAGGAGGTTGTGGAGGATCTCGCGCCCGATCGAGCTCTTGTCGCGCGAAGCGCCGATGACGGCGACGGAGCGCGGGCGGAAGATCGGGTCGAGGGAACGGGCGTTCGGCAAGCGATTCGGGCCTCCAGCGGCGCGGCTGAAGGGTATACTTTCCCGAGGGGAGGGGGCATGGGCCGGGCGAAAGCGGGGATTGCGGTGGGGATCGCCCTCCTGCTCGCCTTCCTCACGCAGGGCCGCCTCCCGGCCTCGAACGAAGGGTTCTACTCCCAGACGCATGTCTTCGCCGCCGGCGCGCGCCCGCGGGGTTTCAACATGCTCGCCCTCCCGCCGCGCAGCTCCTACCAGGGGCGGTTCGGGCTGACGAAGCTCTGCGCGGATCTGCACCTCGGCCCCGACGGCGAGATCATCCAGTTCGACGGCCAGGGTCAGATCTTCTCGCACTCGTGCGCCTCGGCGGCGCCGCAGTTCCAGCTCCTCGACGGGCGCGGCGTCGTCGTCCTCGACATCATCGCGCGGGACGGCGCCCTCGCGGGGACGGACGTCCTCTTCAAGACGCTGCCCATCTCGGACCTCGGGACGGCGCCGAAGGGGATCAACCTGTATCCGGTGGACTACCACACCGCCCTCTTGACCCCCGAGGATCTCTGCCTCGACTGCGGTCTCAGCGCCTCGGCGATCGTCACCCGGATCGACGCCGGCTCCGGCGGCGTCCTCTCGCACGGCTGCGGGCAGGTCCCCGGATGGAACCTCGTCCCCGGTGAGGCGGTCCTCGTCATCGAGGACCAGGGCCCCAGGAGCTGCTCACCCCCTCACCTCTGAGCCGCCCTCGACGATTTCGACGCTAACGCCCGGCCCGTCATGGAGTTGGCTTGACCGCGGTCGGATCCTGCGCTATCTGTATCCGCCCCCGACCCCACAGAGGAGAGCCCGGCACGCATGAAGATCCTTGGACTGGCCTACGAGACGCACGAGAGCGGCGCGGCGCTGCTCGAGGACGGCCGGATCCTCGCCGTCATCAACGAGGAGCGCCTCACGCGCGTGAAGATGGACGAGGCGGCCCCCGCCCTGAGCGCCCTCGAGTGCCTCCGGATCGCCGGCGTCAAGGCGTCTCAGATCGACGTCATCGCCCTCTCGGGGTTCGAGCCCGCGAAGAAGCTGAGGCACTACGCGTCGTACATCTACAAGCCCTTCCTCTACACGAAGGGGAAGAGCATGTCGATGACCGTCTTCCCCAACGGCTCGGTCGTCGGCGGGCCGCTCGCGTACCTGTACAACGCCGCTCTCTCGACGGGCATCCCGCAGTACACGCTGATCTACAAGCGGCGCCTCGCGAAGGTCCTCGCGAAGCTCCCTGGGTTTCGCGGGCGCATCGTTCACGTCCCTCACCACGACTGCCACTCGGCGACGTCGTACTTCACCGGGCCGTACCGGGAGTGCCTGAGCGCGGTCGTGGAGGGGTCCGACTGGGAGCACAGCTTCGTCATCGAGACGGTGAAGGACGGCGAGTTCCGGCGCGTCGCCGCCACGCCCTGGCCCCACTCCCCCGGCGCCTTCTACAAGCTCATCACGCGCATCCTGGGATTCAACCCGCGGCGCCACGCCGGGAAGATCACAGGCCTCGCCGCCTACGGCGACCCCGACAGGGAGTACGACAAGGTCCGCGCGCTGATGTGGACCGAGGGGATGGAGCTGCGGGTCAGCCCCCTCGTCTTCTCGCTCCACACCGAGTACGTCCGGACGAAGAAACTCCCCTCGTACTTCGGCTCACCGAAGCGCGAGGACCTGTCCGCCGCCTTCCAGCGGGTCCTCGAGGAGACCGTCACCCTCGCGATCCGGCGCGCCGTCGAGGCGACCGGCCAGAAGAACATCATCCTCGCCGGCGGCGTCTGCGCGAACGTGAAGATGAACCAGAGGATCCAGGGGATCCCCGGCGTGACGGGTGTCTCGATTCACCCCGGCATGGGCGACACCGGCCAGCCCCTCGGCGCGGCGCTGAAGGCCTGGGACCGCGAGCTCCGCAAGAACGGGAAGCGCCTCGAGCCGAAGGCGATCCCGCACGTCTACCTGGGGCCCGAGTACAGCGACGCCGAGATCGAGTCGGAGCTGAGGGCGCACGGCCTCGCGTACGAGAGGCCCGAGGACCCCGCGAGGACGGCCGCCGAGGCGATCCACGCCGGGAAGGTCGTCTGCCGCTTCAACGGGAAGATGGAGTACGGCCCGCGCGCGCTCGGGAACCGCTCGATCCTGTACCACGCCCGCGACGCGACGATCAACGACTGGCTCAACAAGGCGCTCAAGCGGACCGAGTTCATGCCCTTCGCGCCGTCCACGCTCATCGACTACGCCGACCAGTGCTACCTGAACGTCGCGCCGTCGAAGTACGCGGCGGAGTTCATGACGATCACGTACGACTGCACCGACTGGATGAAGAAGAGCTGCCCCGCCGTCGTCCACGTGGACGGCACCGCGCGGCCCCAGTTCGTCACGAAGGAACAGAACCCGTCGTACTACCGCCTCATCGACGAGTACCGGAAGCTCTCGGGGGTCCCCGCCGTCGTGAACACCAGCTACAACATGCACGAGGAGCCGATCGTCTGCTCCCCGAACGACGCCGTGCGGGCCTTCCTGCAGTCGGGGCTCGACTACCTGGCGATCGGGCCGTTCTGGGTGAAGGGGAACGGAAGGGCAGCGAAGTAGGCGGCGCCGGACATGAATCGAAGAGAAAGGAAGGTGTACCAGGCGCCATGAAAAAGATCCCGAAGTTCAAGTCGGAGGATGACGAGAGGCGCTTCTGGGCGAGAGCGGATTCGACGAAGTACGTCGACTGGAAGAAAGGCGGGAGATTCCTTGCTTCCAACCTCCAACCCTCCCTGAAGACGATATCGCTGCGGTTGCCCGAATTGATGCTCGAGGAGATCAAACTCCTCGCGAACAAGCGGGACGTCCCCTATCAGTCCCTGCTGAAGCTCTTTCTCGCCGAGCGCATCGAGAAGGAGCTGAAGTCCGCGGACAATCGCCTCAACTAGTCGGACTTCAGGGCTGCCGCACGCACTCTCAGCCTCACCCGCCAGACCTCGGCAAGCGGGACATTCCGGCCGTGACTGGCAGGCTCCTCGGGGAGCGGAACGCTGCGAACCGCGCAGCCCGTGCGTTTCGCCCGCACGGCGATTTCCAGAAGCGAGCGCGGGGCGCCCGACTTGTCCGCGCCGATCCTTTCGAACAGAGCTCGCCTGAACATCACGGGGCCTGAGAAATCGCTGCCGTAGACGCCGACGAGACCGTAGACGACGACTCTCCGCGTCAGACTCCTCGCTCTCACGACCATCGCCAGGTCCGCGGCGGGGGAACCCGGCAGGTACGAGTACGCGCCGAACGACTCCATCGCCTCGCGAAGCGCCCTCGTCTCGCCGGCAGCCGGGATGGCTCCCGAGAGCAGCGGCACGATGAACTCCGTAGCCGCGGCGAGAACACCGGCGCGAAGCTCCTCGCCGCGATCGGACCCCTCGGCGCACGTCACGAAGCGAACCCGGGGATCCGCAGACGCGATTCCGGCTGGCGCCACGACCAGTAGCTCGAAGGGCTCACCGCCCGCCTCGAGCCCCGTGACCGCCCGCTCGATGGCGTCCCCCGGCTCCCCGGCGCACGCCGACAGCGGCAGCACGACGCTGATCTCGGCGGAGGCGGCGGCCTGCGCTTCCGGTTTCTTCGAGGGGCGGATCCCGATCAGCGGTCCGCCCGATGATGAGCTCGATGCCATCGTGTCCGCTCGAACCGTTCCCGGGCGACCGGCTCGATCAGCCGCCGGCCGCGGCGGCCGTCCCCTGGGCGTAGAAGGCGGCGATGCCGGCGCAGACGGTGTCGACGTCGGAGTCGGCCATCTCGGGGAAGATCGGGAGCGAGAGGATCTCGCCGGCGAGGCGCTCGGCGACGGGGAACGAACCCGGGCCCAGCTTCAGATCGGCGAAGGCCGGCTGGAGATGGATCGGGATCGGGTAGTGCACTCCGCACGAGATGCCGGTCGCCTCGAGGTGCGCCTTCAGATCGTTGCGACGCGGCGCGCGGATGACGTACAGGTGATAGCAGTGCGTCGTGCCCGGCGCTTCGCCCGGCGGAACCACCGGGAGGTCCTTGAGGGCGTGATCGTAGTGGGTCGCGTGCCGGCGCCTCGCCTCGTTCCACTTGCCCAGGTGCCGGAGCTTCACCCTGAGGACCGCCGCCTGGACGGAGTCGAGGCGCGAGTTGACCCCCTTGACGACGTGCTCGTACCGGGCGTTCTGGCCGTAGTTGCGCAGGAGCCGGACCTTCTCGGCGACGTCGTCACGCTCGGTGACGATCATGCCGCCATCGCCTAACGCCCCGAGGTTCTTGCTCGGGTAGAACGAGAAGCAGCCGGCGTCCGACATCGTGCCGCACTTCGCCGCGTCCGTCGCGGCGCCGTGCGCCTGGCAGGCGTCCTCGACGAGAGCGATCCCCTTCGTCGCGGCGAGATCCTTGAGTGGGGCCATGTCGGCGCTCTGCCCGTAGAGGTGCACGGGGAGGATCGCCTTCGTCCTCTTCGTGATCGCCGCGGCGACGGCCTCGGCGTCGATCGTGTACCGGACCGGGTCGACGTCGACCAGGACCGGCTTCGCCCCCGCCGCCGAGACGGCGAGCGCGGTCGAGATGAACGAATTTGCCGGCAGGATGACCTCGTCCCCCTTGCCGACGTCGAGGGCCCAGAGCGAGAGGGTGATCGCGTCGAGCCCGCTCGCGACGCCGATCGCGTGCCGCGCGCCGAGGAACGAGGCGAACTCCCGCTCGAAGGCCTCGACCTCCTCGCCCAGGACGAACTCGGATCCCTCGAGCACGCGGGCGAAGGCCTCGCGGATGGGGCGCTCGAGGGCCCGGTGCTGGGCCGCGAGATCGATGAAAGGTATCGGTGTCGTCAGCCGGCGCTGGCGCGCCGTGACGGCCGCCACCGGGGCGGTCGTGGTTCTCTCGATGTCATTCATCCGCTGGTTCCCCGTCGATCCGGCGCCCGCCGCGGCGCCGCGTGAAGAGTACCCCCTGAGTGCACTCCGGGGAGACGGCGATCATACCCTAGCGGCGCGACGGTTTGGCGAAAATTTTCAGTGGAGCCGATGGCGCGCGCTCCCGATCCCCGTATACTTTCGGCGTCGCCGCCGCGCCCCCTGCCGGCGTCGCCGCCCCGGAAGGCACGACCGACGATGATCGCATTCGCTGTCATGGCCTTTCTCCGCGCCGCCGCGGAGCTCGCGTGGTCGCTCCGGGGCTCGCGCGCCCGCCGCGCCCGCCGCGCCGCCGGCATCCCCGGGCCCTCCGCGATCCTGCTCCGGCACCCCGCGGTCACCACGCTCGTGAGGGACGGCGAGATGATCCTCGCCTTCCCGAAGCAGTGCGAGGGGCTGGCGCTGAACGCCGTGGCGGCCCGGTGCTGGGAGCTGATGGACGGAAAGGTGACGCTCGCCGAGATCGGGCATCGCGTCGCGATGGAGTACGGCGTCTCGCGCGCCGACGGCCTCCGGGAGGCGCGCACTTTCGCGCGCCGCCTCAAGGAGGAGCTCCTGGCGATCGAGGGGGACGAGCGCGATCTGGTGCACCTCCACCTCCACGACGTCTTCTGCGGCGCGGCGGGCGACGGCCTCGTCGAGTTCCGCATCTCCGAGACCGTCGTCGTGCACGCGGCCGACGTCCTCGTCGCCCCCGGCGGCGCGATCGAGCCGTGGCGGGGGACGCGCGGGGCCCGGCGGCGAGGCGCTCGGCGCATGCGCGCCCACCGCCGGAGCGAGGCGGCGCTCGAGGGGGCGGCCAGGGAGTTCGACTCGGGATGGGAGCACTGCGGCGACGCGCGGCTTCTCGACGCGGAGGCGGCCTTCCGGCGCTGCGCGGAGGCCGCCCCAGGATGGGCCAACGCCCATTACCAGCTCGGCTACGTCCGGTTGCGCCTCGAGCGGCACGGCGACGCGATCCGTTGCTTCGAGCGGGCCGAGAGGATCAGCCCCGGCTTGTTCATGGTCCGCGAGTATCTCGATCAGGCGCGCCGCCTCGCGGCGGGCGCCCTCTCGCACGACGCGTTCGTCCTCTTCGATCGCGCGAGCGCCGCGGGCTTCCGCGATCCCGACGCGACGATCCGCCTCGCGCGGAAGGCGATCGAGATCACGCCGCAGTACCCCTCGGCCCACCTGATCCTCGCCCGCGCCTACGAGAAGAAGGAGAGGTTCGATCTCGCCCTCGCCGCGCTGAGCCGCGCGATCGAGCAGCGCCCCGACGAGGCGACGCTCTGCCATGCGCTGTTGAGCCGCGGATCGATCTTCATGTCGATGGGGCGGCACGACCAGGCGACGCGGGAGCTCTCCAAGGTCATCGAGATCAACGGGTCGAGCAGCGCCACGCGCACGGCCCTGGCGGCGCTCGCGCAGTCGGCCCCGGCTCACTGAGGCGAAGGGGCGGTGGACTCCCCACTCCGGGGTTCCTAGATTGGCCCGGTGTCCTCTGGACGGAGCGCCCCGACTTGATCCGCATGGGAAGTGCCGGCTGGTCCTACCCTGACTGGGACGGAATCGTCTATCCGAAGCCGCGGGGCCGGGGGTTCGACCCGCTCTCGTGGCTCGCCGCGTACCTCGACGCCGTCGAGATCAACGCGTCGTTCTACCGCATCCCCACCGCGTCGGCCGCCGCCGGATGGGCGCGCCGCACGGCCCCTTTCGAGCGGTTCGCGTTCACGGCCAAGCTCTGGCGCGGCTTCACGCACGACGCGACTCCCGAAGCGGAGATGCGCGAGGCGGAGAAGGCCTTCCGGCTCGCGATGCAGCCGCTCCGCGACGCCGGGAAGCTCCGCGCGATACTCCTCCAGTTCCCCTACTCGTTCCACGACACGGCGGCGAGCCGGAGCCGATTGTCGGATCTGTCGGAGAGATTCGGGGATTTCGGGCTTGTCGTCGAAGTCCGGCACGCGTCGTGGCTGAAGGGCGATCTCCTCTCTCTCCTGAGGAAGCGCGGAATATCCTTCTGCAATCTCGATCAACCGGCCATCTCGGCCAATATTCACCCAACGGCCCACGTGACCGCGCCTCTGGCGTACGTGAGGCTTCACGGCCGGAACGCGGCGGCGTGGTTCGAGGAGGGGGCGGGGCGGGACCGCCGCTACGACTACCTGTACCCGGCCGAGGAGCTCTCGGGATGGGCGCAGCGGATCACGCAGCTCGCCGCCAAGGCGAGCGACGTGATGGTCATCGCGAACAATCATTTCGGCGGGCAGGCCGTGACGAACGCACTGGAGCTTCGATCGATGATCGAATCGACGCGGGTGAAGGCGCCGCCGGGGATCCTGGCGGCCTTCCCGCGCCTCGCCGATCGCGCGGAGGCTTTCGTTCCGGAGGCGCCCGGCCGCGCGCCCACGCAGGGAGCGTTCCCTTTCGCCGGAGAGCGCCCATGACGGCCGATCTGCTCAAGGAGGCGAGGCGCGCCGCCAAGCGCGGAGATCACTCCCGCGCGGGCGACCTCTACGATCTCGCCGGCCATCCGCGCGAGGCCATCGAGATGTACGTCCAGGCGCGGCAGCACGTCCTCGCCGGGCAGGTCGCCTCGCGCATCGGCGAGCATGCGGCGGCCGCGGGCTACTTCGCGTCGGGAGGCGACTTCGTCCAGGCGGCGGAGATGTACATCCGCGCGGGACAGCGGAAGAAGGCGTCGCTCATGTACGAGCGCGGCGGGCAGTACTTGAAGGCCGCCGATCTCGAGGAGAAGATGGGGAGCCTCGGGTCGGCCGCCGTCTTCTACGAGATGGGAGGCCAGCTCGAGAAATCGGCGTACCTCTACGCGCAGTCGGGCGACAGCACGAAGGCCGCGTCGCTCTACGAGACGCTGCTGACGAGCTCGGGGGCCGCGGACTCCCCGGCGAGCGGGGTCTTCGCCCTCGAGGAGACGCGCAAGCGCCGCGCGCGCTACGCGAGGTTCTCCGGCATCCTCTACTACAAGGCCGGAAAATTCGACAAGGCCGCCCCGCGCCTCGAGGAGGCCGGGCTCTACGAGCAGGCGGTCGACGCGTACCGGAAGGCGGGGCGCACCGAGCGCGCGGCCGAGCTGCTGGTGCGCCTCGAGAACTTCTCGGAGGCCTTGCGCATCGTCGAGGAGGATCCGTCGGCGAAGATCGAGGGGAAGCTCCTCGGGGAGCTTCTCCTGCGCTCCGGCCAGTTCGCGCGCGCGGCGGAGACGTTTCTCAAGGAGAACCTCGCCTTCAAGGCGGCCGAATGCTTCGAGAGCGCCGGCGATCTCCAGCGCGCCGCCGAGCTCTTCTCGTCGGAGGGAGAGCACATCCGCGCCGCGGACCTGTACGCGGGGATCGGGCGCCACCGCGACGCCGCGCAGAGCTACGAGCGCGGGAAGGAGTACCTCAACGCGGCCCGCGGGTTCCAGACGGCGGGGATGCCGGCCGACGCCGCGCGCGTCCTCGGCCTCGCGGGGAAACCGACGGCCGCGGCCGAGCTGTACCTCAGCCGCGGCGAGGAGAGCGAGGCGATCCGGATACTCCAGCAGGTCAAGAAGGAGGACCCGGAGCACGGCCGCGCCTGCTTCCTTCTCGGCTCGCTCTTCTCGAAGCAGGGGCTTCACTCGCTGGCGGTGGAGAAGCTCGACGCCGCGCTGAAGCTCACGACCGACGAGTCCGACCGCGCCCGGTGCCTCTACCACCTCGGCGTCGCCTTCGAGCAGATGGGCCGGAGCGCGGAGGCCCGGCGCGCGTACGAGCAGGTTCTCAGCATCGACTACCACCACGCCGACGTCGCCGACAGGCTCAAGCGGCTCGCGCAGCAGCTCGCCGCGCAAAAACCGACGGCCGCGGAGGCGAAGCTCTCGATGGCGCGCCCCGAGGGGGGCGCGGGGGCGGCCGGGCCGCGACCTCCGGCGCGGGCGACGCCGCTCCCCGGCACGCTCATGGCCCCCGGCAGCCCGACGGCGCCCGGCGCCCAGGCGACCCCCGCGTCGATCTCGACGCGCCTCGATTTCGTGCGCGAGCTCGGCCGCGGGAGCTACGGCGAGGTCCTCGAGGCGTACGATCGGGCGCTCCAGCGCCGCGTCGCCGTGAAGCGGTTCCCCCCCTCGACCGGCCAGCCCGACATCTACCGGCGCTTCCTCCAGGAGGCGATGCGGGCCACGGACCTCGCGCACCCGGGGATCGTCACCGTCTTCGGCGCCTTCGAGGCGGCCGAGGGGCGCTACATCATCATGGATCTCGCCGACGGGAGATCGCTCCGGGCGGTGCTCAAGGAGAAGATCCGGATCGAGCCGGGGAAGATCCTCTCGTACGCGCAGCAGCTCGCGGAGGCTCTCTCGTACGCGCACCGCAAGGGGCGGCTGCACCGGGACATCCGGCCCGAGAACCTCTTCCTGTGCCCGGACGACACGATCCGGCTCGGCGATTTCGGGCTGAAGGCCCGCCTCTCGGACACGATCTCGCAGGGAGGGGTCGGCCTCTGCTACGCCCCCCCCGAGCAGATCCGCGGCGAGCGCGTCGACGCCCGCAGCGATCTCTACACGCTGGGCGTCGTCCTGTACGAGATGCTGATGGGCGAGCCCCCCTTCCCCTCCGAGACCGCGTACTTCGATCACCTGAACACGCCGCCGACGTTTCCCCAGAAGGTCGATCGGATCGTGCCGGCCTTCCTGAAGAAGATCATCTCGAAGTGCCTCGAGAAGGATCCCTCCCGGCGCTACCGGAGCGCGGCCCTCCTCGTGGACGATCTGAAGGCCTCGGGGATCATCCCGGGCGTCGTCGTCGCCGATCGCTACGAGATCGTGCGCGAGCTGGGGATCGGCGGGATGGGGCGCGTCTACCAGGCGGTGGATCGCGATCTCGACGAGACGGTCGCCATCAAGGTCCTGCGCGGCATCGACGCCGAGGGGAAGCAGGCCGAGCGGTTCCTCCGGGAGATCAAGCTCACGCGGCGCATCGCGCATCCCAACGTGGTGAAGGTCTACGACATGGGGACGTGGCGCGAGCACAAGTACATCACGATGGAGTACATCGACGGCGTGAACCTCGAGCAGTGGCGGAGGCTCCAGCCGAGCCTCGACGTGCTCGCGACGGTGAAGATGATGATCGACGTCGCGAGGGGCCTCGAGGCGGCGCACGGCTTGGGCATCATCCACCGCGACATCAAGCCGCAGAACATCCTGCTCAAGGACGGGCGCACGCCGAAGATCCTCGACTTCGGCATCGCGCGCGGCGGGGGGGGGCGAGGGGGATCTCACGACCACGGGGTTCGTGATGGGCTCGCCGAAGTACATGTCGCCCGAGCAGGTGCAGGCGCTTCCCCTCGACGCCCGGACCGACATCTACTCGCTCGGCGTGGTGATGTACTTCGTCTTCACCGGCCGGGAGCCCTTCGTCGGCGACACGGCGACGGGAATCGCCTACAGGCACCTCCAGGAGACTCCCCGCCCTCCGGTGGAGCTGAACGCCCAGCTCCCCTCCTGGCTTGGCGCCGCGATTCTGAAGGCCCTCGAGAAGGATCGCGAGAAGCGGTTCCTGACGATGGGGGGGCTGGCGGAAGCTCTCGAGGCGGGGATGAGGGTCCCGGCCAGGGCCTGACGGCCGGAGCTAGGAGCCGCCCGAGGCGACCGGGCGATCAGTCTCCACGCTCGAGGACTTCTTCTCGCGCGGCGTCTCCGCGGTCTTCTCCCCCGAATCGCGCTTCGCGAGCGCGCCGACCGCCTGGGCCCGGTAGCGGCTCTTCGGGTACGCGTCGATCACTTTCTGGAAGTAGAGCCGCGCCTCCTCCTCCTTGCGCGCCCCCCGCAGCGCCTCCGCGAGCAGGAAGGTGACCTGATCCGCATGCGGGTACTTCGGGAACTCCTGAAGGACCGAGCGGAAGCGGCTCACCGCCCCCTCGTAGGCCTTGCGCTTCGCGTAGAACATCCCGACGCGGACGTCGGCATCGGCGAGTCGCTGCCGGCAGACGTCGGCCTTCTCGCGTGCGAGCGCCACGAAGGGACTCGCCGGGAACCCCGTCTCCACCTTCCTGAAGGCGTCGAGCGCCTGCCGCGTCGTCGCCTGATCCTTGTCGGGGGTGAGGGCCTGCCTGAGATACGAGAGGCCGAGCTGGTACTGCGCGTAGTCGGCCCGCGCGTGAGTCGGGTAGAAGGTGAGAAACGACGTGTACCGGCTGAGGGCCTCGGCGACGTTGATGATGCCGCCGTCGTAGTAGTAGGCGTCGGCGACCGCCAGGTTCGTGTTCCCGAGGATCTCCGGGCCCACGTTGGCGCGGGAGAGGACCTTCTCGAGGATCTGTCGCGCCCTGTAGTAGTGCCCCCGCCGGCTGAGCTCCGTCCCCTTCTCGTAGAGCTGCTGCGGCGTCAGGGAGGCGTCGCGATCCTTCGGGACCTTGTCGAGGTTCTTGCGGCCGCATCCGGGGGCGAGGAGCGCCGACGCGACGAGCGCGAGGGCGAACGCGACGCGCGGGGCGCGGAGGAGCCTCCCGGCGCTCATCGCGTCGCCGACCCGCAGAGGGCGTCGAGCTGATCCTGCGACATGCGCCGTGGAGCGCCGCCGGCGTCGGTCGCGACGTGCACGGTGCGCCCCTCGGCGAGCACCTTCCCGTCCGCCGGGCGGGAGACGACGTAATTGAACTCGACCCTGACGCGGCTCGCCTCGACGAGGCGCGTCTCGATCTCGATCTCGTCGTCGTAGCGGGCGGACGAGAGGTAGCGGCACGCGGCCTCCACCACGGGCATGAAGATCCCGTCCCGCTCCATCTCGGCGTAGCTCCTTCCGCGTTCGCGCATGAGCTCGGTCCGCCCCACCTCGAACCAGGTCAGGTAGTGGGTGTGATGGGCGACCCCCATGGAATCGATCTCGGGATATCGGACACGCAGGCGGGTCCTTCCGGCGCCGTCAGGCGCCGCCTTCGGGCCCGCGCGCTCCGGGGAGTGCGCCTTCAGGATCGCGCCCCTTCCGCGAGCTGGCGGAGCCGCGCCACCGCGGCGGCGGCTCCGGCGCCGCTCGCGAAGACCGCGGAGCCCGCCACGAGAAGATCCGCGCCGTCCCGCACGAGGTCGGCGGCGTTCCCCGCGTCGACGCCTCCGTCCACCTCGATGAGGGCGTCGAGGCCGCGCTCGCGGAGTGTGGCCTTCAGCGCGGCGATCTTGCGGCGCACCGCCGGGATGAACTTCTGGCCGCCGAAACCGGGATTCACGGACATGAGAAGGACGTAATCGACGTCCGCAAGAATGTCGTCAAGGGCCGCGAGCGGCGTCGCGGGGTTCAGCACCACCCCCGGGCGGCTCCCCGCCGCGCGGATGGCGGAGACGGTGCGGTGCAGGTGCGGGCAGGCCTCGGCGTGGACCGAGACCATGTCGGCGCCCGCCGCGACGAAGCGCTCCACCCATCGGTCGGCGTTCTCGATCATGAGGTGCGCGTCGAGCGGGAGCTTCGTCGCCTTGCGGATCGCGGCGACGACGGGGGGCCCGATCGTGAGGTTCGGCACGAAGTGGCCGTCCATGACGTCGACGTGGATCAGCCCCGCGCCCCCCCCGTCCACCGCGCGGACCTCCTCGGCGAGGCGGCCGAAGTCCGCCGACAGGATCGACGGGGCGATCGCGGGAAGCTTCATGCCGGGTGGGATCATCACTGGCCGATGACGAGGCTGATGGCGTCGCCCGCCGCCACCGGGTACCCGGCCTCGGGATACTGTTTCACAATCGTTCCGGCCGTCGCCCCCGACGTCCTCTCGCGCCGCACGACGCCGATCTTGAGACCGCGCGCGCGCAGGCCGGGCTGCACCGAGGCCGACTCGAGGCCCACGAGAAGAGGCATGACGTAGACCGGCTCTCTCGGCCCCTTGCTGACGAGGAGGCTCACCCCCGATTCCCCGAGGTTCTCCCCCGAGGGCAGGGGATCCTGCGAGACGACGACGCCCGAGTCGACCAGAGGCGCGCTCGCGTAGGCGACGCGGCCGGCGGGGAGCCCTTCCGACTCGATCGCGAGCCGGGCGGCCCGCAGCGACTGCCCCCGCACGTCCGGCACCTTGAAGACCCGCGGTCCGAGGCTCATCACCACCTTCACCTTCCTGTACTTCTTGATCTTGGATCCCGCCGGGGGTTCCTGCGCCAGGACACGGCCGCTCTCGAGGCGATCGTCGTGGCGCTGGGTCGTCGTCTCGAGGAAGAGCTGCTCCTTGAGGAGGCTCGCCGAGGCCGCCGTGGCCGTCAGCCCCGTCACGTCCGGGACCGTGACGCCGCTGCTCATGAGGGCCAGGCGCATCGTCAGGTATCCGCTCGTCAGGAAGATGGCCATGAACGCGATCCCCGCCGCGACGATCTTCACGGCGACGACGGCGAGGCGGGTCGCCCGCTTTCGGTTTCCGGCCAGCTTCTTCACTCCCGGTGGTGGTCGACGGCGGGCATCGTATCACAGGCCTCCCGGGGGGGGCGAGCCGACGCTTGCTCAAAGCGTGCCGATGTCCTTAGAATGGCGGCTCCTGACGGGACCCGACACACCCATGTCGCACACTCACAGCTACCGGACCGACGAGGAGATCCTCGAAGGGCTGCGCCGCGGAGACCCCGCCTCCGCCGAGGCGCTCTTCGATCACTTCGCCGATCGGATTCACGGATTCGGCCTGAAGGCCAGCCGGCGAAGCGAGGACGCGCGAGACATCCTGCACGAGACGCTCGTCCAGGCGGTCAGGTCGGTCAAGGACATCAAGCACGCGAAGGCCCTCCCCCGCTGGCTCTACCGCGTCGCGTCCGCGGCCATCCTCGCGCGGGAGCCCGCTGACGGAAAGGAGATCCCGATCGAGGCGCTCACCCCGGAGAGGCGCGCGGGCGTCACCTCCCCGATCCACGACTGGTCTCTCGATCCCGACGAGGAGATCAGGCGGCAGGAGGAGAAGCTCCTCCTCAAGGAGGCGGTCGCCGCGCTGCCGTCCCACTACCGCCTCGTGCTCGTGCTGCGCGACATGGAGGAGATCTCGGAGCACGACGTCTCGGACATCCTTCAGATCCAGGAGTCGACGGTGAAATTCAGACTGCATCGCTCGAGACTCTTCGTCCGCAAGGAATTGACGCGGCGCCTCACGGAGAATCGAGGAAGCGTGAGGGTCTCATGACCTGCAAGGAAGTCTTCGAGTCGCTGTCCGGCTACCTCGACGACGAGCTCATCCCCGATGAAGCGGACGAGATCGAAACGCACGTCGAGAGATGCGCTCCGTGCCTAGCATTCCTGAACACGCTGCAGCGGACGGTCGCGTTTTGCCGCGATGCGACGGTGATACCCCTGTCCGACGCGGCGCACGCGGATGACAGGGCGTCGATGAAACGCCGTTTCATCGAGGCCGCGAAGGCGCTCCCCCGGGACTGAGCCCGTGCTCTCGAACGAACGCCGCGGCCCGCTTCAAACGCGCGACCGTTCCATCCCGGCCCATGAGGGCCATCACCTCGAAAATGCCGGGGCTGACGGCGCTCCCCGTGAGCGCGACGCGCGCCGGATGGATCAGCTTCGCGGCCGCCACCCCCATCTTCTCGCCTAAGGCCCGAAGCGACGCCTCGAGGGACGCCTCGCCCCACGGCGCGACGGCGCCCAGCGCCCCCGCCATGGCGTCGAGGCGATCCGCGGCCTCCGCGGCGCCGAAGTGCTTGCGCGCTGCCTCGTCGTCGTAGGAAAAATCCTCGGTCAGGAAAGGCCTCGCGGCGACGACGACCTCGCTCACCTTACGGCTGCGCGTCTTGAGCGTCTCGATGAGCCGGATCATCCACTCCCGATTTCCCGCTTCCAGCTCCGCGCGCCACAGCCCGACCGCCACGAGCCCTTCCTTCACGTCGGCGAAGATCGCCTCGCCGGGGAGGCGCGACAGGTACTGCCCGTTCATCCAGTCGAGCTTGTCGTGATCGAACACCGCGCTCCGCGGGTTCACCCCCTCGAACGAGAAGAGGGACACCATCTCGTCGCGCGTCATGATCTCGCGGTCGCCTCCCGGGGACCAGCCGAGGAGCGCGAGGAAGTTGAAGAGGACCTCGGGAAGATACCCCATGCGCCGGTACTCGGTGACGCTCACCGCTCCGTGGCGCTTGCTCAGGCGCTTCTTGTCGTCGCCGAGGATCAGGGGGAGGTGACCGAACCGGGGCTCTTCGAGGCCGAGAGCGCGGTACAGCAGGATCTGCTTCGGCGTGTTCGAGATGTGATCGTCGCCGCGGATTACGTGCGTGATCTTCATGTCGACGTCGTCAGCGACGCACGAGAGGTTGTACGTCGGCGAGCCGTCCGAGCGCAGGAGCACCAGGTCCTCGATGTCGGTGTTCTCGAACGAGACCGGGCCGTGCACCAGATCGTCGTAGGCCGTCGTCCCCTCCGGGACCATCAGCCGCACGCACGAAAGGCTCCCCGATGATTCGTGCCGGGCGCGCTCCGCCGCGTCGAGGCGGGCGCACGTGCGGTCGTACTTGAAGGCCTGGCCCCGCCCTTCGGCCTCCTTGCGCTTCGCGTCGAGCGTCGCCGGATCGCACCAGCAGGCATAGGCTTTCCCCGCGGCCACGAGGCGGCGCGCCCTGGCCACATGGTCCGCCCGCCCGAGGGACTGGAGGAACGGCCCCTCGTCCCACGCGAGGCCGAGCCACGAGAGGCCGTCGAGGATCGCCTGCGTCATCTCGTCGGAGGAGCGCGCGAGGTCGGTGTCCTCGATCCTGAGGACGAACGTCCCCCCCTCCTTCCGCGCGTAGAGCCAGTTGAAGAGGGCCGTGCGCGCCCCGCCGACGTGGAGGAAGCCGGTCGGAGAAGGGGCGAAGCGCACTCTCACGGGGCGGGCGGGCATCGGCTCGATCTCCTTTTCGGCGAGGCGCCATCTTAGCAGCCTCCGAGACGGGCGTCCGCCGCGCGTGGGCTATACTGGCGCCCTTTTTCCGGGAGACGAGGCGACATGCCCAAGGACATCGACCACCCCGCACCGCGCAAGCCCCGAAGGCTGACTCCGGCGGAGCTCCGGTGGACCTGCGATCCGTCCAAGTACGATCTCGACGTCCCCGAGTCCGAGAGCCGCCTCATCGGCATCATCGGCCAGGAGCGCGCGATCCGCGCCATGAAGATGGGGATTGAGCTCTACTCCCCCGGCTACAACGTCTTCGTGTGCGGCATCACGGGCACCGGGCGAACCTCCACCGTCAAGCGCATCCTCGACAACATCAAGTCGTCCTGTCCCCTGCCGCTCGATCGCGCCTACGTCCACAACTTCCGGCAGCCCGAGCGCCCCAGCCTCGTCGTCCTCCCGCGCGGCCGGAGCCGCGAGTTCCGCAAGGACATCGAGCGGTTCCGGAAAAACGTCGGCGACGCCGTCCCGCGCCTCCTCGAGTCGGAGGAGCACAACAAGCGCCGCGAGCGGATCATCGAGAAGCACGAGCAGGAGGGGGACAGGCTCATCGAGAAGTTCGAGCGCCGCGTCGAGAAGGAGGGGTTCGCGCTGAAGCGCGTGCGCGAGGGGGCCATCTCCCGGCCCGAGCTCTTCCCCATGATCGCGGGGCAGGCGGTCGCCGTCGGCGACCTCGAGCGGCTCCAGGCGGAGAAGAAGCTCACCGAATCGCAGTTCAGGCTCATCCAGAAGCGCTACGTCGCCCTCCACACCGAGCTCGAGTCGGTGGCCCGCGCGAGCCGCACGATCCTCCAGCACATGGAGTCTTCGATCGCGACGGCCGAGCGCGACCAGGTCAAGAATACGCTGGAGGAGCCGGCGAAGGCCATCGGCGAGAAGCACGGGAACAAGGCCATCGAGGCGTACCTGGCCGATGCCATCGAGCACATCGCCGAGAAGATGGACCTGTTCCGCCCTCCCGCCGTCCCCCCGGTCCAGGCGGCGGAGGGCGCGGAGACGAAGGAGGACATCCTCTCGCTTCTCGACGTGAACGTCCTCCTCGACAACGCGGAGCGCGAGCACTGCCCCGTCGTGATCGAGAACCTCCCCACGTACCGGCGCCTGTTCGGCTACTTCGACCGCGACGTCGACCGATCCGGGCACTGGACGAGCGACTACCGGAAGATCCGCGGGGGCTCGTTTCTCCTCGCCGACGGCGGCTACCTCGTGCTCAACGCCGAGGACGTCTTCCAGCAGCGCGGCGTCTGGCAGAACCTGAAGCGCTCGCTGGTGAACCGCGTCGTCGAGATCCACGAGGAGGACACGCCGTTCCAGGTCCCCGTCTCCGTCGTCACGCCGGAGCCCATTCCGGTCAACGTGAAAGTCATCCTCATCGGCGACACGCGCACGTACCACTTCCTGCACCAGTACGACACCGACTTCCGGAAGATCTTCAAGGTCCTCGCCGACTTCGACTACGAGATGGACAACAACAGGAAGAACCTCCGCCAGTACGGGGCCTTCATCGGGAAGATGTGCCAGGACGAGGGGCTCGCCGCGTTCGAGCCGGGCGCCCTCGCGGCCGTCGCCGAGTACGGCGCGCGCCAGGCCGGAAGGCAGGGGAAGCTGACCGCGCGGTTCGGCGAGATCTCGGACCTCCTGCGCGAGGCGGACTACTGGCGGCGGCGCGAAGGGGGGGCGACGGTCTCCGCGAGGCACATCAGGACGGCGCGGGACGAGGCCGACCGGCGCAGCGGCATGTGGGAGGAAAAGGTCCGCGAGATGGTCACGACGGGGAGGCTCCTGATCGAGGTGAAGGGGGCGCGCGTCGGCCAGGTCAACGGCCTCACGGTGCAGGACACGGGCGCCCACGCTTACGGCATGCCGGCCCGCATCACCGCGTCGGCGGCGCCGGGGGACACCGGGATCATCAACATCGAGCGCGAGGCGCACCTGTCGGGGAACACCCACGACAAGGGGGTGCTGATCATCGGCGGCTACTTCCGCCACACCTTCGGAGTGAGCCGCCCGGTCACCTTCAGCGCGTCGCTGGCATTCGAGCAGTCGTACGGCGGCATCGACGGGGACTCGGCGTCGTCCACCGAGATCTACGCCCTCCTCTCCGCGCTCTCCGGGCTGCCGATCGACCAGGGGATCGCCGTCACGGGCTCCGTCGATCAGAAGGGGAACATCCAGCCGGTCGGAGGCATCCACCACAAGATTGAAGGCTTCTTCGCGGTCTGTCGCGCGCGCGGGCTCACGGGCCAGCAGGGGGTCATCATGCCCCGGGCCAACGTGGCGGACCTGATGCTGCGCGAGGAGGTCGTCGACGCCGTGAGGAAGCGGAAGTTCCACGTGTACCCCATCACCACGATCGACGAGGGGATCGAGATCCTCACGGGCACCGCCGCGGGGGTTCGCGGCAGGGACGGGAGCTTCCCGCCCGGAACGGTCCACGCGCGCGTCGAGAGGCGCCTCGTCGAGATGGCCGAGGCCTCGCGCCGGCAGGCGCCGCCGAAGGCCCCGTGAGCGACGCCGCCCGCAGGCTCGCCTCGGAGATCGCCGCCCGCCTCGCCCTTCGCGTGCGGGCCGTCGCGTCGCGCGTCCTGCGCCCGACGTACGGACGGGCCTCGCTCGAGCGCTGCGACGCGACGTGCTGCAAAGGGGGGGTCGCGCTCTCGCTCGCGGAACGGGACACGATCCTCGCCCACCGCGAGGCCGTCGCCGCCGCGATGAGGGAATCGCCGAGGCCGGGGGTCAGAGCGAAGGGACACGACTGGTTCACGGTGCGCGCGCGCCGCGATGCCGACTTCGTCGACGGACGCTCGGTCGACACGCGCGTCGCGTCGGGGGGGTGCGTCTTCCTGAGGGAAGACCGCCTCTGCGCCGTGCACGTCGCCTCGGGGCGCGTCGCGGGGCATCCCTACGCCATCAAGCCGGCGTACTGCATCCTCTTCCCGGTCTGCGTCGAAAAAGGGAAGGTGGACGTCTGCCGCGGCTCGTACACGAAGAAACCCGACTGCTGCTCCCCCATCCGCGGAGGCACGCGGACCCCCCTCGCGCTCTTCGAGCCCGTCACGAAGCTGCTCTCGACGACCCCTCCGCGCGCGCCGCGGAAGGTCAGGGGACGCGGGCGAGCTTGAGGTAGATCGCCTTCTCCTGCTCCGCCTCCGCCGCCCGGCCCATCTGCTGGTAGAGGATCGCGAGGAACTTGTGCGGCTCGGCGGCGTTGGTGTCCGCCGCCGCGGCGCGCTTCAGGTACGGGATCGCCTCCTCCCCCCTCCCGCCGAGCGCGAGGAGGCGGCCGACCTCGACGAGCGCCATCCCGTCCGCGGGATCGATCTCCGCGGCCCGCTTGAGCTCGGCGAGGGCCTCGCCGTTCCTCCCCATCTCGATCAGGAGGCTTCCGAGAAAACCGTGCGCGCTGGCGGAGCCCGGATCGGCCGCGAGCGCCTCCCTCACCTTCGCCGCCGCGGCCTCGGTCTTCCCCCCCTCGGCGAGGGAGTCGGCCTCGAGGAGCGCGAAGTGGACCTTCTTCTCGGCCTCCTTCCTCGCCTTCTCGTCGGCGGCGGCCTTCCGGAATCGCGCGAGGACCTCGGCCGCCTCGTCGCCGTGCCCCGTCCGGCTGAGGCAGTTCCCGAGCTGGAAGAGAGCCGTCACGCGCGCCGGCTGCGCCGCGACGACCCTGCGGAACTCGGGGATCGCGGCGGCGCAGTCCCCCTGGATCGCGTGGGCGAGAGCCTGCTCGAAGAGAGTGTCGAAGTCGGTCGGATCGCCGGCGAGGAGCTTCTGGAGGATCGCCGAGGCCTCGTCACCTTTCCCCTGCCGGCCGAGAAGGGAGGCGAGCGCTCGGGAGGCCGCCTTGTTGGGGCCGAGGGCGAGAGCCTCGCGGTAGCGCCGCTCCGCCCCCGGGAAGTCGCCCGTCCCCTCGTCGATCGACGCGAGCCCGAGGAGGGCGCCCTGGTGCTTCGGCTCGATCTTGAGGGCCAGCTCGAACTGCTCCGCCCCGGGCTTGAGCCGCTTGAGCCCGGTCAGCGCCCGTCCGAGCTGATAGTGCGCGGGAACGCTGTCGGGCCGGAGCTTCACGGCGCGCTCGAGGAGCTCGCGGGCCGTGTCGTAGTCCTCCGATGAGACCGCCTTCGCGCCCCGGGAGAGAAGCGACCGGTACTCCGCCTCGACGCGGCGCGAGGCGTCCGGCGCCCCACCCTGCGCGAGAGCCGCCGCGGTGCCGGCCGCGGGAAAGGCGATCGCCAAGAGGAACGCCGGGAGCGCGCGGATCACCTTTGCAGCTCCGATTCCCCCTCGATGAGCGTCACGCGGCCGGCGGCGACGTGCTCGAAGCGATCGACGCGGCCGTCCGGCCAGCGGATCTCGAGCTTCTCGGCCTCGGCCCCCTCCCCCAGGCCGAACTCGAGCCGCGTGTCGCTCTGCGACTGGTACGAGGCGCCGCTCCGGACTTCGTCGATCTGCGTCCTCCCTCCCGCCGTCACCGTCACGCGCGCCCCGAGGGCGTCGCGGTTCGAGACGGTCCCCGCCAGCCGCACGAGAAGGGACCTCTTCGCGTTCCCCCCGTCGTTGCGGAAGAGTCGCGGCCGCCCGCCGCAGACCGTCACGAGGAGATCCACGTCGCCGTCGAGATCAATGTCCCCCGACGCGAGGCCGCGCCCGACGTTCGGGATCGCCATGTCGGGGCCCAGGCGAAGCCCCACCTCCTCGAACTTTCCGCCGCCGAGGTTGTGGTGCACGAAGTTCCGCTCGGCGTACGTGGTCGAGTCGTTGAAGTAGGGGGCGTTGTCCAGGATGTGGCCGTTGGCGATCACGAGATCGGGGAGGCTGTCGTTGTCGTAGTCGACGAAGCGCGACCCGAAGCCGACGAACGAGAGGCTCACCGCCCCGATCCCCGACGGGAACGAGGCGTCGGAGAAGATCCCTCCCCCCTCGTTCCGGTAAAGGGTGTTGTTCTCGAAGTCGAGGTTCGTGACGATCAGGTCGAGATCGCCGTCCCCGTCGATGTCCCCGAAGTCAGTCCCCATCCCCGCGTGAGGGGCCCCCTCGAGCCCGTACCCCACGCCCGCGAGGAGCGAGACGTCCGTGAAATGCCCGGTCCCGTCGTTGCGCCAGAGCGTGTTGGGCGTCTTGTCGTTGGCGACGTAGACGTCGGGGTCGCCGTCGTTGTCGTAGTCCGCCACCACGACGCCGAGGCCGTTGCCGTAGGTGTCCTTGATCCCCATCTCGCGCGACGCATCCGTGAAGGTGCCGTCCCCCTCGTTGCGGTAGAGGACGTCGGGCTGCGAGTTGTAGACGTTCGGGTGGCAGTACGTCCGCACGTTGTGCGTGTAGTCGCCGCAGAACTTGTTGTTCTCGAAGCTGAAATCGACGTAGTTGGTCACGAACAGATCGAGGTCGCCGTCGCCGTCGGCGTCGAAGAAGGCGCACGAGGATCCCCACGCCGGGCTCCCCGTCCCCGAGAGCTTCGTCGCCTCGCTGAAGCGGCCGTCGCCGTCGTTGTGGAGCAGCACGTCGGGGCCGAAGTTCGGAAAGTACAGGTCCTGGTAGCCGTCGTTGTCGTAATCCCCGGCGCAGACCCCCATCCCGTAGCCGCGGTTCACCGCGCCGCTCGTCGCGGTCACGTCGGTGAAGTGCCCCTCCCCGTCGTTGCGGTACAGCGCCGACGAGAGGTCCTTCGGCCCCTGGTATCCGGGAACCGGCGCGCCGTTCACGAGGACGATGTCGAGGTCCCCGTCCCGGTCGTAGTCGATGAATCCCCCGCCGGCGCCCATCGTCTCGATCATGTACTTCACGCCGCTCTTCGCCATCGTGTGGACGAAGGTGATCCCGGACTCCCGGGCGATGTCCTTGAAGGTGATCGCGGGGGCCGGGGCGCCGGCCGCGGCGCCGAGGACGAGGGGGGCTGCCGCGGCGAGGAATGCGATCCGCGGGCCGATCCGTCGCGCGAGCATGGGTGGGCGCATCTTACGGGGACCCCGCGCAAACCTCAAGGAACCGGCCCAGGAACCGGTATGCTAGGATTCGAGCCTCCCCGGCCGGCGACGATTTCCGGTCGACACCCCCCTATCGGACTCTCAATGGCGCGACGCGGAACGACAATGACGGGATCGAGGCGTGCGGACCGGCTTTCCGCGCTCGCGGGGGCGGCCGCGCTCGTCCTTCTCGCCGTCGTCGCCCCCGCCTCCGCGCAGGCCTTCTCCACCGCGAAGGTGCTGACCGCCCGCGCGGCGGTCTCGGTCGACCGCGTGCACCCCGGCACGTCGTTCCAGATCGCCGCGGTCGTGACGATCGCTCCGGGGTGGCACATCAACGCCCACAACCCGACCCTCGACTACCTCATCCCGAGCCTCCTCGCGATCGCCCCGGCGGAGGGGTTCACCTATCACGAGCCCGTGTACCCCGCCCACGTGGAGAAGGCCTTCGCCTTCACCGAGGGGAAGACTCTCCGCGTCTACGAGGGGGAGATCGTCGTCGGCCTCGACGTCGCCGCCGCCGCGTCGATCGCCCCCGGACCGGTCACGCTGCGGGCGACCTTCTCCGCCCAGGCCTGCAACGACGAGTCGTGCCTCGCCCCCGGGAAGGTGTCGCTCGACGTCCCCGTCGTCATCGCCTCACCCGGCGACGCGGTCGCCCTGGTGGACCGCGAGATCTTCTCCCGCGTGGCGTTCGTCGCGGCAGGAGGCGCCTCCGCCCCTGCGGGAGACGGCGGGGGGGGCGACGTGGCGGCGATGGTCGCCCGTCACGGCCTGCTCCTCGCGTTCCCGCTCATCTTTCTCGGCGGCCTCGCGCTGAACCTGACGCCGTGCGTTTACCCCCTCATCCCGATCACGATCTCGTACTTCGGGGGGCAGGCGGCGGGACGCGCGCCGCGACGGCTCCTCCTCGCGAGCCTCTACGTGCTCGGCATGGCCGTCACCTACTCGACCCTCGGAGCCGTGGCCGCCGCAACCGGCGGGCTCCTCGGATCGGCGCTCCAGAGCCCCTGGGTCCTCGGCTTCGTCGCCGCCGTGCTGGTCGCGCTCGCGCTCAGCATGTTCGGCTTCTTCGAGATCGCGCTGCCCGGATTCATCGTGAACAGGATCAGCTCGCGGCAGGGGGCGTTCGGCGCGCTCTTCATGGGGCTCACCGTCGGCCTCGTGGCCGCGCCGTGCATCGGCCCGTTCGTCTTCGGCCTCCTCGCCTACGTCGGCCAGCAGGGAAGCCCGGCCCTCGGGTTCGTCATGTTCTTCGTCCTCGCGCTCGGGCTCGGCGTTCCCTTCCTGGTCCTCGCGATGTTCAGCGGCGCCCTCTCGACGATGCCCCGCGCGGGGGCTTGGATGATCTGGGTGCGAAGCCTCTTCGGCTGCGTGCTCGTCGGCATGGCGATCTACTTCCTGCGCCCGGTCCTCCCCGAGACGGCGGCGCGCGTCGGCCTCGGCGCGCTCGTCATCGGGTCCGGGATATTCCTCGGCTTTCTCGAGCGGAGCGCGGTGAAGACGGCCGCCTTCCGCGGCGTCCGTTACGCGACGGCCGCCCTCGCGGTCGCGGTCGGCGCGTGGACGCTCATGCCGGGAGGGCCCGCGAAAGCGGGGATCGAGTTCCGGCCCCTCGACGCGGCGGGGCTCGCGCAGGCGGCCGCGGCGGGGCGCCCCGTCCTGATCGATTTCTCCGCCGAGTGGTGCATCGCGTGCAAGGAGCTGGAGCGCTACACCTTCACCGACCCTCACGTCCGCGACGAGGCGGCGCGGTTCGTCGCGATGCGGGCCGATCTCACGTCGTACGCCGACCCCGCCGTCGAAGAGATCAAGAAGCGCTTCGGCATCCTCGGGCTCCCGTGGGTCGTCCTCCTGGATCGGTCCGGCGAGGAGCGGAAGGATCTCAGGGTCACCGGGTTCGTCGAGCCTGCGGACTTCCTGGCGCGCCTCCGGCAGGTGCCCGGCGGCTGACGATCTCCCGGCCCGCCGACCGACAACCACACGCGCGCCCCCGTACCGGGGGCAGGGGAGATCGACACAGTGAAAGCAACTCAGCTCAAGAAGGGAATGGTCGTCAAGGTCGAGGCGCGCCTCTACCGGATCGTCGCGACCCATCACCTCACGCCGGGGAACTGGCGCGGCATGGTCCAGGCCAAGATGAAGGATCTCATGTCCGAGTCGATCGTCGAGCACCGGTTCCGCTCGGAGGACGACGTCGACAAGGTCCACTGCGACGAGGCCGAGATGGAGTTCCTCTACGAGGACGGCGGGGACTACCACTTCATGAACACGGCGACCTACGAGCAGGTCCACCTGACGAAGGAGTTCCTCGGCGACGGGGTCGACTACCTCACGCCGAACATCAAGCTCAAGATCGACTTCATCGACGGGAGGGCGGTCAGCGTCGAGCTGCCGATCACGGTGGAGCTCAAGATCATCGAGACGGAGCCGGAACTGAGGGGAGCCACGGCGTCGCAGTCGAAGAAGCCCGCGAAGACCGAGACGGGGCTCATCGTCAACGTCCCGCCGTTCATCAAGGAGGGGACGGTCATCCGCGTCTCGACCGAGAGCGGGGAGTACCTCGAGAAGGTCTGATCAGTAACGCGCGGTGAAGTAGTCCTCGAGGACCTGCGGGTGATCGAAGACGAGATCCGCCGGGAGCGTGCTCCGCGTGAAGACGCGCGCCTCCAGCGCGTCGTCCCCTCCGGCCGGCGCGCCGCGCGCGGTCCCCACGAAGACGACCGTCACCGTGTGCCCCCGCGGATCGCGCGCCGGATCCGAGTAGATGTGGAGCTGGCGGGTGAGCGTGACGTCGAGCCCCGTCTCCTCCTTCATCTCGCGGACCGCGGCCGCCTCGACCGACTCGCCGTAGTCCACGAACCCCCCGGGGATCGCCCACCCGTGCGGCGGATTCCTGCGGCGGACCAGGACGATGCGCGCGGGGTCTCCGTCGATCTGGATGATGCAGTCGGCGGCGAGGCGGGGCTGACGGTCCGGAACGGGCATCGGGCCACTCTACCTCACGCGAGTCCGGAGTAGATCTCCTCGATCCGCGCGCCGATCTTCCCCCAGTCGTGGCGCTCGAGGACGCGCGCCCTCGAGGCGCGCCCCATCTCCGCCAGCCTCGCGGGGCTCTCGAGGATCCCGCCGAGGATCTCGGCCCCCTCGGCGATGTACTGCTCCGGCGAGACGACGGGGATCCTCGCCCCCGCGAGGCCCGCGATCTCCGCGGGTCCGCCGCAGTCGCTGACGACGACGGGCAGGCCGCACGACATCGCCTCGACGAGCGCGATCCCGTACGTGTCGGCGAGCGACGGGAAGCAGAAGACGTCGTGGGAGCGGTACATCTCGATCAGCTCCGCGCGTGGAATCGGGGCGAGGAAGCGGACGCGATCTCCGATCGATTCCCGATCGGCCACGCTCTCCAGAAAGCCGGTGTACCACGGTGAGCCGCGGCCGACGATCGTGAGGGTGAAGTCGCAGCGCGCCCGGAGGCGGCCGCACATGCGCAGGAGCAGCTCGATCCCCTTGTAGGGCATGAGGCGCCCGACCGTCAGGAGCTTCACCGGCCCGCCGGCGCCGCCCCGCGCGATCGGCGGCCCCGGGGTGAAGACCTCGTGCTCGACGCCCGCGTACACGATCGGCTCGCAGCGACCGCGGAACCGCGCCGGGATCTTCTGGAGCGTGGCCTCGCTCCCGACGAGGATGCGCGTCGCCTTCTTGAGATGCGTCCAGGAATGAAGCATCGCGCCGAACATCACGCTCGAGAGCCGCGCGTGCGGCCTGAGCCTCCGGAACCAGGCCGTGTCGGCCTTGTAGCGCGAGATCTCCCGATCGGTGATCTCGCGGAACGAGACCGGAGGATCGTCGTTGGTGAGGACCGGCCCTATCGCCAGCGGCCGGTTCATGAAGGCAAGGAAAGTCGGGTCGGCCAGGCTGCACGGGTTGACGCGGTGGATGAGGTCGACGCCCGCCCGGCGCGCGCGGGACGCCGGCCCCCACTGGCGCATCTCGAAGGAGAGCAGCGAGGCCCGCGAGACCTCGTTGAAGTCGCGCCCCCCGAGATCGATCGTGTGGACCGCCCTCACGCCCGGTATCTCCGTGGAGAGATCGGTCGGCTTGCACGTGATGACCGTCAGCTCGTGGCGGCGCGCGAGGACGCGCGCGTAGTTGTACCCGACGAGCGATTCGCTGCCGTAGGGGGAGTAGGCCGAGAAGGCCGAGAAGAGGACCCTCACTGGCGGCGTGGCGGAGAGGGAGGGATTCGAACCCTCGGCACAGTTTTACCCGTGCAACCGCTTAGCAGGCGGTTGTGATCGGCCACTCCACCACCTCTCCGCGCGGTCGGCCCAGGGAATCTCAAAGGCGGGGGAGGATAGCGGCTCCCCGCCCCGCCGTCCATTCCCCGGCGCCCGGCGCTTCACGTCACCGCCCGGCCTTCGCGGTCCTGAAGACCACCGGCTTCGACGCGTCGCGCTTCTCGGGGTTGTAGTACGGGTAGACGGCCGACTCGCCGTTCACCGCCTTCACCACCATCGTCGCCTTGAGGTGGAACGAGAAGGCCAGGGGCTTCCCCGGCTCGACGCGATCGACGTAGACGATGATCTGCCGCGCCGCCG
>JACPZX010000119.1 GCA_016195325.1 Acidobacteriota bacterium | reverse complement strand
CGGCTCGCTCGACGCCTACCTCGTCGTCCCCGCCGACGCGCTGACCGGGACGGCCGAGCCGACGTTCTACGGCCGCACCGTCTCGGACATCACGAGCACGAGCCGCATCGAGCGCGCCCTCTCCGAGGTCTTCGTCGCCGAGCGGCTGAAGGCCGAGAGCATCGACCCCGCGAAGGCGAAGGCCCTGACCCGGCGCGTGGACATGCAGACGATCAAGATCGGCGCCCAGGGGCAGCAGAGCAAGAAGGGGTTCGTCGAGGAGTGGATCGCGACGATGCTCTACGTGGTCCTCCTCTACACGAACCTCATCCTCTACGGGAGCGCCCTCGCGCGGAGCCTGATCGAGGAGAAGATGAACCGCGTGGTCGAGGTGCTCCTCTCGTCGGTGACGCCGTTCGAGCTGATGGCCGGGAAGATCCTCGGCATCGGCTCCGTCGGCCTGACGCAGTTCGTCATCTGGTGCTCGACCGCCCTCGGCATCTCCGTCTACCGGGGCAGCCTCGGCGGGGAGGAGTCCCCGGTCGTGATCGATCCGAAGACGCTCGGGTTCTTCCTCCTCTACTTCCTCCTCGGTTACTTCCTCTACGCCGCCCTCTTCTGCATCGTCGGGGCGATGTGCACCACCGAGCAGGAGGCGCAGCAGGCGCAGCAGCCGGTCGTCATCATGATCGTCATCCCCATGGTGATCGCCTTCATGATCGTGCAGCAGCCGGCGAGCACCCTCGCGCGCGTCATGTCGCACGTTCCCTTCTTCTCGCCCATCGTCATGTTCATGCGGATCAACATCCTCCCGCCGCCGATGTGGGAGATCGCGGTCAACATCCTGGCGATCCTCGTGACGATCGGGGTGCTGGTGTGGGCGGCGGCGCGCGTCTTCAGAGTCGGGATCCTGATGACGGGGAAGAGGGCGACGATTCCCGAGGTCATCCGCTGGATAAAGGCGGCCTGAGGCGCATATTCAGGCCTCGTGATCTCCCGCGGCGCCCCCTTCCTGAGCCTCGTGCTTCCGGCCTACAACGAGGAGGCCTACCTCGAGCCGGCGGTGGCGACGGTGGCGACGCGCCTGGCCGCCGCGGGCTTCCCGTACGAGATCCTCGTCGTCGACGACGGGAGCACCGACGCCACGGCGTCGCGCGCGCGAGAGATCGCGGCCCGTCTTACGGCCCAGAGCCGCGCTCTCGACCTGGCCGCCTGGGCCGAGATGAAGGTGATCTCCTACCCCGCGAACCGCGGCAAGGGCCACGCGGTCCGCACGGGGGTCCTCGCGTCGACCGGGCGCTTCGTCGCGTTCATGGACGTCGATCTCTCGACCTCCCCCTCGTACATCCCCGCCTTCCTCACCGAGGCCGCGGCGGGGGCCGACGTCGTCGTCGCGACGCGCCGGGCCCCCGGCGCCACGACGATCCCGCCTCAGGGCCCTCTCCGGCGGATCGGGGGGAAGGTCTTCACGCGCCTCGCGTGCGGAGCGCTCGGATTGCCGAAGAGCACGACGGACGTGACGTGCGGATTCAAGATGTTCCGTGGAGACGTCGCGCGGGCCCTCTTCCTCAGGCAGAAGCTGGACGGCTGGGGGTTCGACGCGGAGATCCTCTTTCTCGCGCATCGGGCGGGGCTCAAGGTCCTGGAGCTCCCTATCCGCTGGAGCAACCGCGCCGACTCGCGCGTGCGGCTGTGGCGCGACGCCTTCCGCACCGCTGCGGAGCTCCTGGCGGTGCGCCGGCACGCGGCGTCGGGGGCGTACGGCCCCCCCGAGCTTGAGGTCGCGTCGGCGCCGAACGGCGACGCGGCGCTTCCGGCATCAGGCCCGGCGGCCGGATCTCGCGCTCCCGGTGCGGCGGCCGAGGAGGCGGGCGAGCCAGGCCCCGGTGTGGGAGGCCGCGACCTTCGCGACCTCCTCGGGCGTCCCTGACGCGACGACCCTCCCTCCCGCGTCCCCTCCCTCGGGCCCCAGGTCGATCACGTGGTCGGCGGTCTTGATGACGTCGAGGTTGTGCTCGATGACCACGACGGTGTTCCCCGACTCCACGAGCGCCTGCAAGACGCCGAGGAGCTTCCGGATGTCGTCGAAGTGGAGTCCCGTCGTCGGCTCGTCGAGGACGTAGAGCGTCCGGCCCGTCTCGGTGCGGCTCAGCTCGCGGGAGAGCTTGATCCTCTGCGCTTCTCCTCCCGACAGCGTCGTGGCCGGCTGGCCCAGCCGCACGTAGCCGAGGCCCACCGCCACGAGCGTCTCGAGCTTCTTCGCGATCGCCGGGATGTTCTCGAAGAAGGCGAGCCCCTCCTCCACCGACAGGTCGAGGATCTCGGCGATGTTCTTCATCTTGTATCGGATCTCGAGCGTCTCGGGGTTGTACCGCTTGCCGCCGCACGCCTCGCACGTCACGTGCACGTCGGGGAGGAAGTGCATCTCGATCTGCCGCACGCCGTCCCCCTGGCAGGCCTCGCAGCGCCCCCCCTTCACGTTGAACGAGAAGCGCCCGCCGGTGTAACCGCGCGCGCGCGACTCGGGGACCAGCGCGAGGAGATCGCGGATCGGCGAGAAGGCGCCGGTGTACGTCGCCGGGTTGCTGCGGGGGGTGCGGCCGATGGGGGATTGGTCGATGTCGATGATCTTGTCGATCCGGTCGATCCCCTCGATGCGATCGTGGCGCCCCGGCGGATCTCCCGCGCCGTGGAGCGAGCGGGCGAGCGCCTTGTGGAGGATCTCGTTCACCAGGGTGCTCTTCCCCGACCCCGACACCCCGGTGACCGCCGTGAGGACGCCGAGCGGAAAGGCGACGTCGATCTTCTTGAGGTTGTTCGCCGCGGCGCCGCGCACGACGATCGCGCGCCCGGGATCGGGGCGCCTCCGGATCCCCGGCGTCTCGATCGAGAGCCGTCCCGAGAGGTACGCCCCCGTCAGGGAGCGCGGGGCCTTCACCACGTCCTCGACGGATCCCTGCCCGACGATCTCCCCGCCATGCTCGCCGGCGCCGGGGCCCAGGTCGATCACGTGGTCGGCCTCGCGGATCGTCTCCTCGTCGTGCTCCACGACGATGAGGGTGTTGCCGAGATCGCGCATCGCCTTGAGCATCTCGAGGAGCCGCCGGTTGTCGCGCGAGTGAAGCCCGATCGACGGCTCGTCCAGCACGTAGAGCACGCCGCTCAGGCGCGATCCGATCTGCGTCGCGAGGCGGATGCGCTGGCTCTCGCCCCCCGACAGCGTGGAGGCCGTGCGATCGAGCGAGAGGTATCCGAGGCCGACCGACTCGAGGAAGCCCAGCCTCTCGAGGATCTCCTTGAGGAGCGGGCGGGCGATCGTCTCCTCGCTCGGGGTCAGAGGGAGCGACGCGAAGGTCGCCCGCGCCGCCGCCACGTCGAGCCCCGAGTACTCGTGAAGCCCGCGCCCCGCGAGCTTCACCGCCCGCGCCTCGGCCTTCAGACGCGCCCCCCCGCACTCGGCGCACGGCGTCACGGTCATCAGCTTCCCGATCTGATCGCGCACGGCTTGAGAGTGCGAGTCCTTGTACCGCCGGCGCAGCGTCGGGATCACCCCCTCGAACGACCGGCGGAAGGTGTACTTGCTCCGCCCTCCCTTCCACTCGAAGGTGAACTCCTCCTCACCCGATCCGTGCAGGAGGATCTCGCGGACCCGCGCCGGGAGCTTCCGGAAGGGGAGCCTCGGGTCGACGGGGTGCGTCTTCGCGATCGCCTTGAGGAAGATCTTCATCCACGTGGACGAGCTCCAGCCGGACGCCACGATCGCCCCTTCCTCGAGCGACAGATCGGGGTTCGGGACGATCTTCTCCGCGTCGAACTCCGGGCGCGTGCCGAGGCCGTCGCACCCGGGACAGGCACCGTACGGGGAGTTGAACGAGAAGGTGCGCGGGGCCATCTCGGGGACGCTCGTGCCGCAGTGGAGGCAGGCGAGCTTTTCCGAGAAGGTGATCTCCTCGCCCCCGGTGAAGGCGACGACGGCGAGGCCGTCCGCCTCGCGCAGCGCCGTCTCGAGGGAATCGACGAGCCGCCCGCGCACGTCCGCGGATACTTGAAGTCGGTCGACGACGATCTCGATCGTGTGGGCGCGCTTCTTGTCGATCTCCCCCACGCCGGCGATCTCGAGGCTCTGGCCGTCCACGCGCGCACGCACGAACCCCTTGCGCCCCAGCTCCTGGAGCATCTTCCGGAACTCCCCCTTGCGCCCGCGGACGACGGGGGCGAGGACCTGAAATCTGGAGCCGGCGGGGGAGGCGAGGACGCGGTCGGCCATCTGCTGCACCGTCTGCGCGGCGATCGGCCGGCCGCACGTGTGGCAGTGCGGCGTCCCGGCCCTCGCGAAGAGAACGCGGAGGTAGTCGTGGATCTCGGTCACGGTGCCGACGGTCGAGCGCGGGTTGTGCGAGGCCGATCGCTGCTCGATTGCGATGGCCGGCGAGAGCCCCTCGATGTGCTCCACGTCGGGCTTTTCCATCTGCTCGAGGAACTGGCGGGCGTAGGCGGAGAGGCTCTCGACGTAGCGGCGCTGCCCCTCGGCGTAGATCGTGTCGAAGGCGAGCGAGGATTTCCCCGATCCGCTCACCCCCGTGACGACGGTGAGGCGGTTTCTCGGTATCTCGAGGTCGAGGTGCCGCAGGTTGTGCTGCGACGCCCCCCGAATGACGATCTTCTCCTGCATCGGTGGCTCGAAGGTCCTGGGTCGGGAAGATCGCGAGCCTAGCACACCCGCGGCGGGCTGACGGGGTGCGGCGCCCTGGGAGCCATTCCCGTCGCGCCCTTGTCGGCAACTCCCGGGCGCGCCGGTGGGACATTATGGGACATTACGAACATTCACTATCGTTGGCTATGGACAATGGAGTTGGATAGGAGTACGGTTCGTGCCAGTGGATTTCGTTGGGAATGGTTCCCGACGAACGTTGAGCAGGAGAAGCACGATGAAGAAACTGATCGTTGTCGGGTTCATCTTCGTCCTCGCCGCCGCGGGCGCGATCACGTACGGAATCGTGACCGCCACCCCAGTGCAAGCCGCCACGATCGAGCAGTGCGAGGCATGTGGCTACCCGCACAGCATCTGTGTGGCCGGAAACGGCAATCCCTGTGTGCCGAATCCTGACATCTGCTTCAACCCGTACTCCTGTCAGTGCGAGCAATGCGGCTAGCCTTCTCCCACGCGAAAAGAGGCGCAAGCCGCGTCGCGGGGTTTGCGAATAAGTACCGTTAGATGGAAGCGGGCGGCGGTCGAGACCTCGATTCCCGTCGCCCGCCGTCTGCCGCTCGAGCGCATCAAGCTCTCGGCTCCCGCAGCGCTGTCTCGGGATTGCAGGATCCCTGAGCGGGCATTACTATCCCGCCCTCAAGACCCGCAGACTGACTGAGGGAACTTCTTTCCGAGGGAGCGCACCGGGATGACGAATCGATTCAATCGCTGGCTCGTTCTATCGGTGGTCGCGTTGGCGGTCTTCGCCGCCATTCCCGCTCCGTCAGCCGTCGCCGCCGCGGCCCCCCTGAAGCAGGCGCAGTCCGATGCGCTTCTGAAGGCGATGGTAAGTGCCGGCTCCAACGAGAAAACACTGACTGCGTACCCCGGAATCAGCGCCGGAACGGCGAGCCGCATTGCCACGCATCGCAAGGCCGGCAAGACCTTCGCGTCGATGGACGAGTTCCGATTGGTTTCTCAAATCTCCGACGCGGACTTCGAAAGGCTCGCAGCGAGGTTCAGCCGCTTGAACCCGGCGGCGGCGACCGCGGAAGTGAGCGAGGGGGAGAGCGCCGCAGGGAGAACCCCCAGTCCTGCGGCGATGAAGGGCAAGAAGTTCGCGGCGCAGGAGAAGACGTCGCCGACACCTTCCGCGTCTACGGATTCCGGCGGACGGAAGCTCAGCCTCGAGGTCCAGGGGGGCTACTATTCCACGCTCCCCGGCTACGACCTCACGAAGGTCGACGAGGCGAAGCGGAAGTCGTTCCTCGACACCGTGAATCGCGAGACGTGCAACTGCGGCTGCTCCGGCGAGACGCTCGGCTACTGCCTCGTGAACGACCCGGCCTGCCCCGTCGTGAAAGCTCGCGTCAAGAAAATCTACGCCGACATCGTCGGAGGCGCCCCGGCCGCTCCGGCTCCCGCGCACTGAACTCCGCGCTCGGGTACAATCGGCACGCATGAACTCCGGCCGAACCGCCATCCTCCTTCGCGCGATGCTTTTCCCCGGTCTCATGGGCCTCGCCGCTCTCGCGGCGCTCACGCCGCTCGAGGCCGGCAAGCCCAAAGAGTTCCACATCTCCGGCGCAGTCAAGGACGCGAAGGGGAAGATCGTCGCCTCAGACGAGCTGACCTTCGAGGCGTCCGGGATCCGGCTCGCGATCCGATACCTCGAGCCGGCGGACAGCGTCGCCGCGATCAGCTCGGTACTGGGGCACGACGTGGACCTCTTCCCCGGGCGCGACGAGACGTCCCCGGGGTACGCCGTCTTCGCCTTCCAGATCGAGAACCGCGGAGCCGAGGATCTCCTCTTCGAGCCCGGGCAGTGCCGCTTCATCACCGACAAGTACGACGCCGAGTTCCCCCTGGACTACTCCTCTTTATATGGCGTCGCCTCCAGGGCCCCCGGCGGGGGGGCGTCGCTCGAGGACCTCAAGAAGGTCATCTTCAGCGAGTCGATGACGGTGAAGCCCGGGGGCGCGGTGCGGAAGCTCCTCGTCTTCCCCGGACCCCGCGACCCGCGCTTCAAGGAGTTCGAGGTCCGCATCGGAGCCCTCCACAAGTCGGCGAGCGCCGACGTGGACGCGAAGTTCAAGTTCCGCAAGTTCTCGGTGGAGCCGTGAGACTTCTCGACGGGAAGAAGATCGCGGAGACGATCCGATCGGAGGTCGCCGCGGACGTCGCGCAGCTCCTCGCCACCGGCGCCGCTCCGCCGAAGCTCGTCGCCGTTCTCGTGGGGGACGACCCGGCGTCGGCCGTCTACGTGCGCAACAAGGTCAGGGCGTGCGGCCAGGCGGGGCTCGCGTCGGAGGAGATCCGGCGCCCGGCGGAGCTGCCCGAGGCGGCGCTCCTGGCCCTCGTCGCCGAGCTGAACGCGCGCGACGACGTCGACGGGATCCTCGTCCAGATGCCGCTTCCCTCCCACATCAGCGCGGCGAAGGTCATCGTCGCGGTGGATCCGGCGAAGGACGTGGACGGCTTCCATCCCGTGAACGTGGGAAAGCTCTGGGGCGCGGGGGGCGGGTTCGTCCCGTGCACCCCGCTCGGCGTGATGGAGATCCTCACGCGATCCGACATCCCCGTCGAGGGGCGCCGCGCCGTCGTCATCGGCCGCAGCGACATCGTCGGAAAGCCGATGGCCGCGCTCCTCCTGAAGCAGAGCGCGACCGTCACCATCTGCCACTCGCGCACGGCCGACCTCGCCGCGGTCGCGGCCCAGGCCGACATTCTCGTCGCGGCGATCGGGAGGAAGGCCTTCGTGAGGGAGTCGTTCATCAAGCCCGGCGCCACCGTGATCGACGTCGGCATCAATCAGGTGCGCGACGCCGCGGAAGCGGCCAATCTCTTCCCCGGGGTCCCCGAGCGCCTCGAGGAGATCCGGAAGAAGGGATACACCCTCGTCGGCGACGTCCACCCCGCGGAGGCGGCGCGCCGGGCTGGGGCCTTCACCCCCGTTCCCGGAGGGGTCGGACCGCTCACGATCGCGCTCCTCCTCCGGAACACCGTCCGCGCGGCGCGGGCTCGTCGCGGCGGCGCCTAACGGCGGATGGCCGTCCTGCGGGTCGGGCTCACCGGCGGCATCGCCTGCGGCCGATCCACGCTGAGCCGGTTCCTCGCCGAGCGCGGGATGCTCGTGCTCGACGCCGACGCCGTCGCCCACTCCCTGCTCGCCCGGGGCGGTGCCGCCGTGGAGGTCGTCGCCGAGGCTTTCGGCTCCCGGGTGCGAGCCGAGGAGGGGGGGATCAGCCGCAAGGCGCTCGGGAGAATCGTCTTCGCCGACGCGGCCGAGCGGGAGAAGCTCGAGAGGATTCTCCATCCCCGGATTCTCGCCATCCTCGACGCCGACGCCGCATCGTTCGAGGCGCGTCGCGGCACGGGGGTCGTGATCGTGGACGCCGCGCTCATGGTCGAGACGGGATCCTGGCGGCGCTATCAGCGGCTGGTGGTCGCGCACTGCCGCCGTGACGAGCAGCTTCGCCGTCTCATGGCCCGTGACGGCCTCACGCGAGGGGCGGCCGAATCGCGCCTCCTGGCGCAGCTTCCGCTCGATCGCAAGACGGCGCTGGCGGACTACCTTATCAGCACGGACGGAACGCTCGACGACACGCGGCGCGAGACCCTGCGCGTCGCGGATCTCCTGGAAGAAGACCTTCGATCACTCCCACGGCTCGCGCCGAGAACGCGAGGAGGAACCCCCTGCTGAGCCCTGATCTCGTCTCGGAAGTGCTGAAGGCCTCGCTCGCCTGCGGCGGCGAGCGCGCGGAGCTCTTCGCCGAGCGCACCGTGACCAATACGCTGCGGCTCGACGTCGCCCGCCTCGAGGAGGCGGCGGGGGGCGTCGACGTGGGCGTGGGTGTCAGCGTCTTCGACGGTGACCAGGTCCTCTTCGCGAACGGGAACCGCGTCGATCGCGAAGGGCTGCTCGCGATGGCCGAGAGGCTCGCGAAGGCGGTCGGCAAGGAGATGAAGGTCGACAAGATCGATCCGCGGCCGACGCCGCGACGCACGGTCTCGACGGTGGCGGTCCCGCCGGGTACGGTCGACACCGCGCGCAAGGTGGCGATGCTGCGCCGGGCCGAGGACGCCGCGCGCCATCACGACCACCGCGTCACCCAGGTGTCGTGCGCCTACCGCGATGCGGAGCAGAGCGTGCTGGTGGCCGGGAGCGACGGGCTCTTCGCCGCCGACCTGAGGGTCTACGTCACGCTGCATGTCGTGGCCGTCGCGCGCGAGCGCGACCAGATCCGCACCGGCATCGAGGCGCGCTCGGAGACGCGGGGGTTCGAGTTCTTCGACCTCGTGCCGCCTGAAGGAATCGGCCGCGAGGCGGCGCGGCAGGCGATCCTTCAGCTCGAGGCGCGCCCCGCCCCCGCCGGCACCTTCACGGTCGTCCTTTCGGCGAGCGCGGGCGGGACGATGGTTCACGAGGCGTGCGGCCACGGCCTAGAGGCCGACTTCATCGAGAAGGGGCTCAGCGTCTACGCCGGCCGCGTGGGGCAGCAGGTCGCCTCGCCCCTCGTCACCGTCGTCGACGACGGCACCCTCCCCAACAAGCGCGGCTCCTCCGTGATCGACGACGAAGGGGCGCCGACGACGCGGGTGGTGCTCATCGATCGCGGCGTCCTCCGCGGATACCTGCACAGCCGCCGGACCGCGCGCCACTTCAAGACGTCCCCGACGGGAAACGGCAGGCGCGAGTCGTACAGGCACCTGCCGATTCCCCGGATGCGCAACACGATGATCCTCTCGGGGGCGACCTCTCCCGCAGAGATCATCTCCGGAGTGAAGGACGGCATCCTCATCTGCCGGATGGGGGGGGGCGAGGTGGACGTGGCCACGGGGAACTTCGTCTTCAACTGCTCCGAGGCCTACCGGATCCGCGACGGCCGCGTCGCCGAGCCGCTTCGCGACGCGACCCTCGTCGGGAACGGCCCCGAGGTCCTCTCGACGATTGACGCGGTCGGCTCCGACCTGGGCTTCGGCGTCGGGACGTGCGGAAAGGAAGGGCAGGGGGTTCCGGTCGCCGATGCGCAGCCGACGCTCCGCATCCCGCGGATCGTCGTCTCGGGGACCGACAGCGAGCCGCCCGAGGCGGCGGCGCGAGGGGGCGCGCGATGAGCGACGCGATCGCCCTCGCCGATCAGGCCGTGTCGGTCCTCTCGGGGATGAAGCTCGAGGCCGAGATCTACCTCGAGGACAACTCCGTCACCAGCGTCTGCGTCGCGGGAGGGAAGACGGAGAGCCTCGAGCTGAAAGAGGAGCGCGGCGCGGGGATCCGCATCTTCGACGGCGGGCGCGTCGGCTTCGCGCACACCGCCGATCTCTCGGCGCAGGGGATCCGCGACGCGGCCGCCGCCGCCCGGTCGTTCGCGGCGCACACCGACCCCGACGCCGCCAACCGCCTCCCCGCGATCGAGGCCTCCGCCGTCGCCGATCCCGACCCGGGGGATCTTGCCATCGGCCGCCTGGAGGCGTACCGCAAGGCGGCGATCGCGCGCGCGATGGAGGAGGCGGCCCGGGCCGTCGATCCGAGGATCACGCGGGTGCGCCAGGCGCGCTACACCGACGTCGTCGGCCGCGTCGAGATCCGCAGCACCTCGGGAGTTTCCCGGGGCGCTCCGTTCGCGCGCGTGTACGGCTCGATCGAGCTGCACGCCGAGGAGAACGGAGAGTCCCAAAGCGGCTATGCGACCGACTACGCGCTCCGCTTCTCGTCGCTCGACCCCTTCAAGATCGGGCGCGAGGCGGCGCGCAAGGCGCTCGCCAAGCTTGGGGCCACGCGCCCCGCGACCCGGCGCACGGACATCGTCTTCACGCCGGAGGTGACGGGGGATCTCCTCGAGGCCTTCATGCCGGCCCTCGGCGCCGACAATGTCCTCAAGGGGAAGTCGATTTTCGCGGGAAAGATCGGCGGCCGGATCGCGTCGCCCATCGTCGATCTCGTGGACGACGGGAGGTTCCCGGGCGGCAACCGCACCTTCCCCTTCGACGGCGAGGGGAACGCGACGAGGCGCAACGTCCTCGTGGAGGGGGGGATCCTTCGCGGCTATCTCCACAACGCGTACACGTCGACGAAGATGTCGTGCGCCCCCACCGGGAACGCCTTCCGGCCATCGTACTCGGGCCCTCCGCGCATCTCCCCCAACATGATCTACTTCGTCCCGCAGGCCGCGACGCGAGAGGAGATCCTCTCCCGCGTGAAGAGCGGATTCTGCATCTCCGAGGTGATGGGGCTGCACACCGTCGATCCGATCACGGGGGAGTTCTCGCTCGGCGCCTTCGGGCAGGCGATCGAGAACGGGGCCCTCACGCACGCGGTGACCGGCATCGGCTTCGCCGGGACGGTCAGCGAGCTCCTCTCGAACGTCGAGGGTGTGGCTTCGGACCTCCGAATGCTGCCGTCGGGGAGCGGGGGGTCGACCCTCCTGGTCCGATCCGTCTCCATCAGCGGCACCTGACATTTCCTGTCAGTCGGACGCCCCCGTAGCGCACTCATTGACGCATTCAAAGGTCGTCCAGCCTCGGGGATCTCCTCTTAAGTCGTATGACCCGACAGCATCCGAAGGGACGAACGACGAGAGCATCAATTTTCGGTTCGAGGTTTGGATGGCTTTAACTATCCTGAAAACACGGCGTTGCGTGCAAATTCCCGAACTGTCGCGACCCCATAAAATGGCGAAAAACTTGTTGACGCTCCGGAGGTCTCTCCGTATATTACGCCCACTTCAAATTGGGCTAGACCGTTTCTGTGTGCGCAGGTGCCGCAACTCATGTTTTCATGTCATTTGTTGGGGAGAGAACCTTAAGGGCGAGGGCGGTGGTGTCCTCGCGCGCATGACGTAACTGGGAGGAGGTCATGTTGAGAAGAAGGTTTCCCGTCACACTCTTGAAGGGGACCATCGGGCTGGGCCTGGCGGTGCTCCTGATCGCTCCGGTAGCGGTCCTCTGGTCTGTGGGCCAGACATCGGACGATCATGGCGCCAAGAAGTCTCTGGCCCTTGGACCCCCGGGCTCGTACACGCCCGAGATGCTGGCGACCGATCTCGCGTTCATCCAGAAGTCGCACCGCCCGATGTACGAGCGGTCGACGAAGCTCTGGACCCCCGAGATGGGATCGCCCCGGCTGGGTCAAGTCGGCGTCGGCGAACTCGGCCTGCCCGATACGATCATCCTGCCGATGGCCAAGGGATCGTTCCGGAGCAACCGGCCGGTCGCCGTGGCGGACGCTCTGAAGAGAGACCGCGCGAACGACCCGCAGTCTCTGAAGGGCGAGTACTTCATCGCGCAGCTCAGCCAGAGCGCTGTCGCCGGAAAGCGTAACAACGAAGTCCGGCAGGCTCTCGCCGCGACGGGCGCCGAGATCATGGATTTCGTCCCGAACAACGCGTTCCTCGTTCGGGTCAAGTCCAAGGATCAGGCCACCTTCCAGGCCTCTCCCCTCTTCAGCTTTGTCGGTCCTTACGAGCCGGCGTACAAGATCCACCCCACCGTCGGCCGCAACAAGCTCTACAGCCCCGAGCGCGCCGCGAAGGACGTCATCGATCTCGTCGTCCGTCTGCACCGCGGCGAGCCGAGCGTGGACCTCGAGAAGGACATCGTTCACGGTGGCGGCGTCATCAACCAGAAGCAGCCGGTTGAGAGCGGCCAGACGATTCTTTCCGTGACCGTCAAGACCACCGAGGTCGCCAGGCTCGCGAAGCACCCCGAGGTCTATCAGATCACCGAGACGCCGCAGTGGCGGAGCCTCGACCTCGTCACCTCGATCCAGACCGAGGTCGGCCGCTTCATCGACCCGCGCACCACGGGCGGCGCGTTCGTGCGTCCGTTCTACAACGAGAACATCGACGGCGGCGGCACGTACGTCACCGACCCGAACACGATCGCCGGCTGCTCGCCCTTCAACCCGGCGACCGGCAACGTCGATCCGAACTGCTACGTCGTTCAGCCGCAGTTCATCGGTGTCGTTGACAACGGCTACTCGCTGGACTCGGCAACGCTGGCCCACAGCACCGCGGCTCCCTGCACGTCGGCCAACCCGACCTGCACGGCGGCCGGCCTCGGCACGGGCCTCGGCGTCGGTCCCACGCACCGCAAGGTCGAGATGTTCGTCAAGTCGACCGACAAGAACCACGACGGCGTCGCGGACGACACCGGCCAGGGCGATTTCCTCTCCTGTGACTCGCTCAGCTCCGGCGGCGACTCGCACGGTCAGGTGACCGTCGGCACGATGGCCGGCAACCCCTCGGGTGGCCAGTTCGGCCTCGGCTTCTTCTTCTCGGACGTCGACAACTCGAACCAGTTCTTCTCCTACTTTAGCGACACGAACGAGAAGAACTTCCCGATGGACGGCCAGGCTCCGGGCGCGCGTCTTCTTCTGATCGACGCCCAGGGGAACGGCGTTCCCGTCGTGGGTCCGCCGCCCTGCGCGACGAACCTCCTCAGCGACGTCGACACGGGACCGAGCGTTCTGGACGAGGTCCAGGCCCTCGCCTTCCGCCGTGACATCAATGGCCTCGCGGCGACCACGCTCGATCCGCGCGGCGCGAAGATCGTCGTCCTGCCCTTCGGCTCGCCGACGAACTTCGACAACAACATCTTCAACGGTCAGGGCACGTACGCCGGCAACGCCTCGGACATCGACGCGTTCCTCTTCGCGAACCGCCGGGTCCTCACCGTCGTGCCCGTGGGCAACGACGGCGCCGACCCGCTCAACGGTGCGAACGTCGATCCCTTCACGCCGACGGACGCGAACGACACGTACACGGCCGACGACATCCAGACTCAGGATCTCGCGACCGGGAAGAACATCGTGGCGGTCGGTGCCAACCAGACGGACACGCTCTCTCTGAGCGTCGCCCCGACGGACCAGACCGAGTTCGCGCTTCATTTCTCCTCGAAGGGTCCGGCCACCTTTGCTTCCGGCCGCATGTCCCCCATGGTTCTCGCCCCGGGCAGCGAGCCGTCCATCGGCGCGCGCGCTCGTGAGGGAGCCTTCTCCGACGACTACTTCGAGTCGCACACGGTCATCACGTCGTTCGACGACGATCAGTCGTTCAGCGGCGGAACGCTCGGCGCTCCCGAGCTGGTGCGGAACCAGGGCAAGATCGGGACGTCCTTCTCCGCGGCCAAGGTTGGCGGAGCGGCGGCCCAGATTCGCGACTACTTCGCGAAGGGGTACTACCCGAAGGGAATCCGTGGGAGCGGTGCGGCGCGCAAGGATATGAGCGGCGCGCTCGTCAAGGCTCTCATCGCGGGTTCGGCCGACTTCCTGGAGTCAGACCGCATCGTGGACTGCTCGCATAAGTTCTGCATCCAGGAAGGGTACGGGAAGGTTGAGATCGCGAACATCCTCCCGCTGAAGTCCTACCCGAGAACGATTCGGCCGTTGAACGCGAGCGTTCTGTCGCTCCAGCCTGACACGCCGGTCAACATCCTCGTCGCCGACGAGTACTTCGACGGTGGCGCGGGCTATGGCGTCGTGGCCCTCGGTGGTAGCAAGGAGTTCAAATTCACCGTGGACCATGGTGGTGCCTCGCTCAGGGCCTCGCTCGCCTGGTATGACGCGGCTGGCGAGACTCTGACGAACAACCTCGATCTAGAGGTGCAGGACGGTGACTTCGATCGCACCGTCGGCAACTGCGGCGTGCCCGGCCTCGGCTACTGCGGCGGCGCTCTTGGTTGCGTTCCGAACCCGTCCGCCTGCGGCGCGTGCACGATCGCCCAGACGCCGGGCAACGACGCGGCGTATTTCGATCCCACCGCCAACAACCCGTTCCTCCGCCGTTTCCTGGGCAACAACTTCCGTGACCGCACGCAGTTCAGCCATCACGCGGAGTGCGACGCCAACGGCGTCCTCGATCCTGCCGGTGCGGACAGCGTTCGTGACACGGCCAACACCACCGAGATGGTGTACACGTACTACATCAACAACACGGACGTCCTGCTCAGCATTCCGGCCAACACGCAGATCGGCGCCAACCAGGGGACAGGCAGCGAGGGCTTCTTCAAGGCCGTCGTCAACTTCCCGGATGGTCCGGGCGTCGAGGTAGGCGCTCCGAACATTCCCTGCGTCACGCCGGGACCCAATGCCGTGCTCAACACCGCTCCTGCCGGCAACGACGTCATCCTCACGACGGCGGACGGCGTGAGCTACATCGGCTCGGGCGTCGACAACACGGGCACCGTGGGCGTTGACGAGGCTCGTTGCGACACGACGGCCGCCGGCGACGACGTTCAGGAAGTCCCGAACGGCGTCATCGGTCAGGCCTTCGGCCTCGTGGTGACCGGCCCAATCCGCTACGGCACGGTTCGGGGCAGCAAGGTCGAGTTGGACAAGAACGTGTACGACTGCTCCGACACGGCCCTTACCACGACGATCACTGAAGACACGTTCCCGCCCCCCTCGGCGACGACGATCAGCAACCGGACGACGGTGCAGGTCGTGAACGCCGCGGGTACCGTGGTCGATACGGAAGCGGGAATCACGTTCGTGAACCCGATCGCAGCTAACGTTTTCCGCGTGTGGCGTGGTCAGACTTTCCAGAACTCGGGAGCCATCCGCGTCCAGTACATCGGCGGCCTGACCCCGGCGAGAAACCCGATCGCGAACAATGGGCTCGTCGAGGTCAACGACGGTCAGACCATCAGGGTGGTCTACGCCGACGGCGACGCCGGCGACCCGACGATCACCGCAAGCTCGTCGGTTTCCTGCCGGCCGAGCATCAACGAGGCGTTCGCGGGCCTCGCCGTCGAGAACGTCCACCAGAAGTTCGTCGCTGGTGGCTGCGACGTCGGCCGCTTCCGCGGCGCCCGAGGTGACTTCAACTTCGACGCCAAGGAAAAGGTCCAGTACCAGGTGTACTTCGCGAACCACAGCTCCACGATCCTCAACGATGTCCAGGCGACGCTCTCCTGCCAGAACCCGGTCGGGGCGACGCACAATCCCTGCGGTTACCTCACTCTCCTCGATCCGGTCCAGAACATCGGCCGGATGCCCTTCGGGCGAGAGGGGGGCGCCGCGTGGAACATCAAGGTCTCCGAGACTCTGAAGGCGGACGTCGAGAGCAACACGCTGCCCGGCTCAGAGCGCGCCGTCCTGATGAACGTGACGTTCAAGGCGACGAACTCGGACTTTGGGGCCGGTCTGGCCACGCAGAGCTTCCAGTTCCGCGAGGCGCTCCAGGCCGACAACCAGAGGCTCTTCTACAGCACCGACAACCCCGCGGGCGGCAGTGCGTTCGTCGACTACAACCGCAATGGTCTCATCGAGACCAGGGAGTTGGCGAACGGCGGCTTCCGCGAGGAGCGTGAGATCCGCACGTTCGAGACCTGGACCGGGACGTCGAACGCCGGGCTCCTGACGGCGTGCGGCGGCGGTTCCTGCGTTCCGTTCAACTTCGACACCAACAACGGTGGACTCACCACGAAGCTGGCGTCCGACAGCAAGCCGGGCTCCGGCTATCCGACCGGGACGCAGGGCTGGTTCTACGGAACCGGCGGCGCCTGCGGTTGGCAGACCCAGGGTGGATCGCTCCCGGCGTCACCCAAGGGCATCTGGCACGCCGGCGCCGGTCCGATCCCGAACCTCGGGGCCGGCACCTGCGGGAACTACGTCCTTCCGGCCGACGCCACCACGGGTCCGACGATCGAGTTCGTGCATTTCGCGTTGACCTCGCCGATCTTCAACAAGGTCAACACGGGAACTGACGTCCGCGGCTTCACGTTCGACGCCCGCGCCGAAGATCTCGGCTGGAACGAGAACGTGTTTGCCAACGACGCCAGCGCCAAGATGTACGCGCAGATCGACATGAACATCGACGACGACGGCCCGACGATTCTCGGTGAATCGCAGGTCTACCGTCCGCCGTTCAACACGGCAGGCCCCAGGACGAACTCCGTCAACGGCGCCCGCCGGTTCGGGCCGCTCTTCGACCCGAGCGGCGCGGTCGGCGACGAGGTCGGCCAGGCGGCCCCGCTGGCTTCCTACGATGCCGGCAACTTCCTGCAGCGGCCCTTCATGCCGTACCCGGCCGCGGACTCCGATGGCAACGGCGCCAACGGGTTCACGTCCGACACCCGCATCTCCACGGGCAGCAACTGCGGCGCAGTCCCGGCCGGTCAGCCCTGCAGATCTGCGGGCTTCACGACGGCGGCAGGTCCGGTCAGGAACCGTGACATCGAGACCGGTGCTTCGTTCGAGGACTTCAACGGCGCCTCCGGCACCCGCTTCCAGTTCGAACTGAACTGGCAGCTCACCGAGGGCGGCACCGGCGCGAGCGGCTGGTCGATTGACGACGTCCGGTTCGAGTGGTCCGAGCAGCATCCGGCGGATCAGCTCAGCTTCACCGGCGGCGACTGCAGCCTCAACAACACGCCGTTCCCGACCTGCGTGGCCAACACCTGCACCAGCGGGCCTCGCTCAGGTCAGTTCTGCCGCAGCACCCACGACGACGATTGCCGTCTGGTCGCGGTCGAGGGAACCTGCGTGGGAGCTGTTGTTGTCTGCTCGCTTCCAAGCACGAACACGGGAACCTGCACGACCGGTCTGATCGGCAAGTCATGCTGCGATCAGAACGACTGCGACCTGGGTACCTGCATCGCGGGAAACACCTCCCTTGGGTGCTCCGTCGATGCGGACTGCAACCTTGCGACGAACGACTGCGACGCGATCCGCGTCCGCCAGGCGGGGCCGCAGGGCTCGGCGTTCACCTCCGGCCAGTGCGCCGTGGTGAACTTCGAGAAGCTGTTCACCTATGACTGCACCACGAGCATCAAGGTCACGGTGCAGGACGACACTCCCTCGCTTTGTGGTGGCGGCCAGGGCTGCTCCACGACCCCGAGGCAGGTGCTCGTCAACGCCCGCAGCCTCGAGCAGCCCCTCGGCAACACGTACAAGCTGACCGAGACGGCTCCGAGCTCCGGCGTCTTCACCGGTGACGTTCAGCTCAGCGCCGTCAACCAGCAGCCGGGGGTTCTCTTCCTCGGAGCGAACTCGGCCGAGAACACGAACGTCGTCGTCTCCTACCAGGACCCCGAGTGCGATCTGAACAGCGACGGTGTCCTGAATCAGAGCGACTTCACCGACGTGGACGGTGACGGCGTCAAGAACTTCGGCCTCGACGGCGTCCTTAACGATCAGAGCGGGACCGTCACGTTCCTCACCGGCGGGAAGGCAAGCGACGACGACAACTGCTTCAACGGGTTGACCGGCACCGACATCTACAACCCGGTCGGTCTCGACCAGCTCGGCCTTGGTTGCATCGCCGATCCGAACCACAACCTGACCGGACAGTGCGACCACGACAACGACGGTGTCGGCGACATCTGCGACAACTGCCCGTTGGTCGCCAACGCCGATCAGCTCGACACCGACAAGGACGGCATCGGTGATGTCTGCGAGGTTCTGGACATCGACCACGATGGCGTTCCGAACACGTCGGACAACTGCCCGTCGATCTACAACCCGACGCAGCAGGGACCGCCGACGCACGGTGGCGGCAGCCGCTTCAACCGCGGCTTCCTCTGCCAGAGCACGCAGGACAACGACGGAGACGGAGTGGTCGAGGGCGTGGACAACTGCCCGAACACCCTTCGTGAAGAGGATGGATTCGGTGGAACCGTGGTGGGTCCGTGCCCGATCGGCCCGGGAACCTGCACGGCGAGTCAGTCCATAGCGTTCACCTACAACCCTGACCAGCGTGACACCGACAACGACGGAGTCGGCGACGTCTGCGACTCCGAGGACTACGATGGTGACGGTGTCATCAACAACGTCGACAACTGCCCCACCTTCTACAACCCGGCCGACCCTGCGTTCCAGGTTCAGGCCGATTCAGATGGTGACGGCCGAGGCGACGACCGCAGGGGCCAGGACACGGTGGGCGTCTGCCAGCCGGGCAACGCGAACGCGGGCGTCCGATGCATTACGGTCGGCACCGCGGCGAACTGCATCACGGGCGGCACCGGAGCGTTCTGTATCCAGTCAGCGGACCCGTACTGCGATTACAGTTCCACCGACAACAACAACGACGGCGTGCCGGACGACCTGACTCAGTTCGCCACGCAGCTCAACTGCAACTACGGCCCGGGCGGACTCGGCACGGCGGCCTCTGAAATCGCCGCGGTGTCCCTCTCGGCGGTGCTCGTCACGGACGACGGAACGGCAGACCCGATCTGCACTTCCGGCGACCCGAACCCGAACAACGATCCGTCGATCGCGGAGCACTGCGACTCGCGGACCAACGCGTCGTGCGACAATCCGGGATTCCCGGGTACCGGCGTGTGCAGCAACGTTCCGGACGGCATCGTGGACCCGGGCGAGGTTGCCTCGGTCCGCCTCACGGTCGCCAACCAGACCGTGGACGCCCAGAACAACCCGAGAACGCTGACCAACGTGACCGTTGGAATCCGCTCGGGCTCACCGGCGGTTGGATGTGTTCTGAAGGGCCAGACGTTCCTCGGGACCCTGCCGACCACCGGCACGGTTCAGTCGGCAGCCAACGCCCTGCAGTTCATCATCAGCCCGTTGACGGGTCAGTCGACGGTCGCAGTCGCCGCTGAGGCTGAGTTCGCCCTCACGGTGGCCGGCGATTCGATCCAGGGGAACGGCGGAAACCAGACGTTCAAACTGACGCTCGACCAGGACGTGCAGTTCTTCCCGGCCATCGCGAACGCGTGCGGCGGGACGAAGCTGGGCGGCGGGCTTTCCGGCGGTCACCTGACCGACGCGGGCGCCCTCTGCGAGGACTTCGATACGGACCGTAACGGCAACGGGACGTTCCAGTGGACGAGGCTCTTCCCGTCGGCCGATCCGAACGATCCGTTCCGTGGCGTGCCGGATCCGAATGACGACGTCCTCGGCCACTCGGTCGACGGCGGTCCCATTCCGTTCGGCGTGAGCGGTCTGATATGCTCGACCGACGTTGGTTTCGCGGCGGCGAGAGCGACCTGCCACGTTGTCCCGACCGAGAATGACTGGCACCTGCACTCCCGTCAGGAAGGGTGCGACGCGACCTACGACCCGACCATGACGTCCGCTTGCGGTCCGGAAGCGAAGGCCCACAGCGGATTCCGCGCGATGCACATGGGGCGCCATTTGAATGCCACGAGCACCCTGGGTGACACCTACCGGTTGAGGCAGACCTCGGCCTTCGTCATGGATCCGGTGAACCTCGGCACGGCCTCCCGCCTCGACTTCTGGCACATCATCACGGTGTGTGATGACAAGTGCAACAACGCGGGCGCGGGCGGAACGTTTGCGGGCGGACAGATTCAGGTCAGCCTGCTGAACAGCGGCACGGGCCTCTACGAGCCGTGGCAGAGAATCACCCCGACGATCAACGGGTACAACTCCGTGGGACAGAACATCGTCGTCATCTGCGAGTTCGACCCCGGTGACGATCAGAACCCGCCGCTCAACGAGACCATCTGCGGGAACCAGCCGCAGTGGTCCGACGAGGGCGACTGGCACGGTACGGACCTGACCTGCACGACCGACACGGACAACGACGATCCGATCGACAAGGACTGCGGTTCGTCGACGAACAGGACCGTGGCGGCATGCAGTTGGATCAGCGACCCGAACTGCGGCTCGTTCCTCGAGCATGGCAGCCAGGGAAGCGGTGTGTGGGTGCGTGAGCAGTTCAACCTCAGCGCCTTCGCGGGTCGCAAGGCCCGCCTCCGGTGGCTCGATCAGACCGGTGGTGGCTGGGGCTTCGGTGAATACCGCTCGTTCCTCGAGCCGGAGCCCGGTGGTCTGTCTTCGCAGTTCTTCGATGTCGACGACGGATGGATCATCGACGATATCCGCCTGACGGACCTCCGTACGACGGCGGCCTCCATCGCTCCGGATAACCTCGACGGACTGTCCACCTGCCCGAGCCAGGGCGACACCAACAACTGCGGTGTCATCAACCTGGCGATCGCGGGAAGCGCGGTGGATACAAGAGTGGGCGCTACGTCCACCAACCCGCCGACTCTCGTCCTGAGAGCCCAGTCGGGCGATCTGCGCACGGGGATCACGCTCGATGCACGTCAGAGCACGGCGGCGGACGATCCGAACACCGTGGCGGTCGAGAGAGGTTGCAGCGCGGGCCTCCTCCAGTACCAGTGGAGCGAGCTGAACCCGAACGGCACGGTGGCTCGAGTCATCCAGCCGTTCTCGGCTCAGGCGAACATCCTCGTGGCGGTCGACAAGGACACCTCGTACCAGGTCGACGCGAGGTGCTCGTCGGATTCCGGCTGCGCCTCGAGCCGGATCGTGGCGGTCCAGGTCTACACCGGAGACGGTAGCGACCTGAACAACGGTGGTCTGCTGTGCAAGGACACGTCCGGAAACGTCGTCGCATGCGGTACGGCGGCGGCGAATGCCGGTACGACGTCCGAGCTCGATGGACTGACCATGGATCACGACCCGAACACGAACACGGCGACTCTCACGTGGCGCTCGAGACCTCAGGTCTCGGGTGAGAGCGGATTCGACGTGTTCAAGCGGGATGTGGCAGCGGCTGGAACGGACATCTTCGCCGGCAACGTCTTCGCCGGTGGGGCGTGCTTCCAGAACGCTCAGGCGAACGGTGCCGTCGGAACGATCGTGACCAAGACGGACACGGTCATGCCGGCCGCCGGACATGCAAGCCTGTACATGGTTGGCCACAGCAGCACCAACACGCTGGCGATCGCGCCTCTCGGCTTCCGTCCCTCGGTGAGCTCGAGAGCGAACACGCTCATCAGCGCTGCGGTGACCTGCCCGTAGGCTAGACTCGGTACCAGACCTAGCTCGGTAACAGACCGAGCTCGGTAACAGAATGGAAGCGGGGCCCAAAAGGCCCCGCTTTTTTTTGTTCCGGAGGAGACAGCGAACGGAGCCGCCATGGCCGCCCGCAGGCCCGGGGGCGGACGTCGGCGTGGTCTAGCGGGTGGAACCCCCGGCGGGCTACTTGCGGGGAGCGCGCGAGGCGGCGGCCGCGTGCTCCGCGCCCGCCGCCGGCGTCGCCGTGATCCGGTTCTGGGCGTCGACCAGCACCACCCGCGGTTCGTGTGAGGCGATTTCGCTCTCCTCGAAGCTGGCGTACGCCGCGATGATGACCTTGTCGCCCGCGGTGGCGAGGCGTGCCGCAGCGCCGTTCACACAGACCGTGCCGCCTGCGGGCTCCCCCTCGATGACGTAGGTGCTGAACCGTGCCCCGTTGTTGACGTTGTAAACGTCGATCCGCTCGAACGGCACCAGGCCCGCCGCGGCCATGAGCCGCGTGTCCAGCGTGAGGCTCCCCTCGTACTCGACGTTGGTGTCGGTCACCGTCGCGCGGTGGATCTTCGCTCTCAGCAGATCTCTTCGCATCTTCCCGGAACCTCCTGCGTCACGCGTGCACGACGATCCACGTCACACGCTCACGATGATGTTGTCGATGAGACGGGTCTTCCCCAGGTGCGCGGCGACGGCGACGAGGAGGCTTCTCCCCGCGCCGCCCAGACTGTCGAGAGGCCTGAGGTCATCCGCCCCGACGATCTCGATGTACTGGGGCTCGAGCCCCGCCTCGACCAGCCGCGCCCGGATCCGCGTCTCGAGGCCGGCGGGGGAGGCGCCTCGCCCCGCGGCCATCTCCGCCGCCTCGCGCAGAGCCTGGTAGAGGGCCGGGGCGCGGCGGCGCTCGTCGGCCGAGAGGTAGACGTTCCGGCTCGAGAGGGCGAGGCCGTCGGCCTCCCGCACCGTCGGGCAGACCACGATGTCGATGCCGAAGTCGAGGTCTGCTTCCATTCGGGCGAGGATCGCGGCCTGCTGCGCGTCCTTCTGCCCGAAGTAGGCGGCGTCGGGTCGGACGATGTTGAAGAGCTTGGCCACGACCGTGGCAACCCCCCGAAAGTGCCCGGGGCGGAACGGGCCGCAGAGCCCGGAGTCCAGCTCCGTCACCTCCACCCACGTGGAGTGTCCGGGGCGGTAGATCTCGGACGCCTCCGGCATGAAGAGGAGATCGGTCCCCTCCGCCACGAGAAGCCGGGTGTCGCGGTCGGCGTCCCGGGGGTAGCGCTCGAAATCCTCGCCGGGGGCGAACTGGGTCGGGTTGACGAAGATGCTGGCGACCGTGACGGCGCACTCGCTTCGGGAGCGCCGCACCAGGCTCAGGTGGCCTTCGTGGAGGAATCCCATCGTCGGGACGAACCCGACGCGCTTCCCCTCGCGCCGGGAGCCGGAGATCTCGCTCCTCAGCCCGGCGGCCGTCTTCACGGTCTTCAACGCTCGCCCCCGCCATCCAGAGGCTCGCGGGGACCTGCCGGCCTCGCCGCGCGGGCGGTCGCCTCGGGTGCCTTCGATCCGCGCGGGCCCGGGCCGTACGATTCCTCCTCGGCGGGGAAGCGCCCCGCGGCGACGTCCGCGGCGTACGCCCGGACGGCCTCCACCGCCGCAGTTCTGAGGTCGGCGTAACGCCTCACGAAGCGGGGGACATCCTCGCCGTTGAGGCCGAGGAGGTCATTCACGACCAGGATCTGCCCGTCGCAGTGAGGCCCCGCGCCGATGCCGATCGTCGGCAGAGCCGTCGACTGCGTGACGAGGCGGGCGGCCTCCCCGGGAATCCCCTCGAGGACGATGCTGAACGCCCCGGCCTCCTCCAGCGCCCGCGCGTCCTCGAGGAGCGACTGCACGGCGTCCGGGCTCTTCCCCTGCACCTTGTAGCCGCCCATCGCGTGGACGGACTGCGGGGTCAGGCCGATGTGCCCCATCACCTGGATGTCGGCCTCCACCAGCGCGCGGACCACGCCGGCGCGGGCGCGTCCGCCCTCGATCTTCACCGCCTCCGCCCCCGCCTCCTGGACCAGCCTCCCGGCGTTCCGGATCGTCTCCTCCCTCGAGACGTGGTAGGACAGGAAGGGCATGTCGGCGACGACGAGCGCGGCGGTCTTCGCCCGCGCCACGGCGGCGGTGTGGTGGAGCATGACCTCGAGGGTGACGGGAAGGGTGGTGGGGTGGCCGAGAACGACCATCCCCAGGGAGTCCCCCACGAGGATGAGATCGACCCCGGCGGCGTCGAGGGTCCGTGCGGTGGGGTAGTCGTACGCGGTCAGCGCGACGATGGGGCGTCCTGCGCCCTTCCGGGCGCGGATCGCCGGGACGGTGATCTTCATTCAACCCCTCCTCTTCTCCCCGCAGATGTCGGGGGAATCGGCGGCGCGGCCCCGAACGGCGGGGCCCGAATCCTCCTAGTCTCGCACGGTCCCTCGGGCGGCTGCGCCAATCCGCCCGTCACGGGTTCCGGTCACGCGCAGCGTCACGCTCATCTCGGACCTTTCGAGGTTCCGAGTGGCGTGTAGTACTGCACTCCCCGGGTCATGTTCTCAATCTGGTTCACCAGGTCGCCGAGATCACCCTCCCGGTGCACGAAATCGATCTCCGACGTGTTGATCACCAGGAGCGGGCTCGCGGTGTAGTGGTAGAAGAAGTAATTGTACGCCTGATTCAGCTCGTTGAGGTACTTCTCGGCGATCTCCGACTCGTAGTCCCGCTTGCGCCGTCGGATCCGCTCCATCAGGACGTCGGTGTTCGCCTGCAGGTAGATGACCAGGTCGGGCTGCGGGACCCTCTCGGAGAGGACGGCGTAGAGGCGCTCGTAGAGCATCAGCTCGGAGTCGTCGAGGTTCAGGTACGCGAAGATCTTGTCCTTCGCGAAGAGGTAATCGCAGATCGTCACCTGCTGGAAGAGATCGGTCTGCGCGAGGGCCTGCTGCTGCATGCACCGGTTCAGCAGGAAGAAGATCTGGGCCTGGAACGCGGCCCCCGCGCGATCCCTGTAGAAGTCTCGAAGGAACGGATTCTCGATTCGCTCGACGACCTTGACCGCGCCGAACCGCGACGCCAGCAGCTCGACGAGGCTGCTCTTGCCCACGCCGATGGGCCCTTCGACCGCGAGGAATCGGAAGTTCATCCGTGGATGTTAACTGCGGTCCCTCGGGGATGCAACGGGAGCCCCGGGATCCGTCAGCCAGGAGGGGGGCTCGAGACGACGGGCCCACGCGGCGTCGTCGCACGCGCGCAGCAGATCCGCAATCGTCGCGCCGAGAATCGGATGAAGGTGCCCCGGGGCGATCTCGCAGAGGGGCTCGAGGTTGAATCGCCGCCGGTGAAACCGCGGGTGGGGGATCGTCAACTCCGCGTCATCCATGACGAGATCCCCCATGAGGAGGATGTCGACGTCGAGGCTTCTCCACGCAGGCGTCCCGCGCCGCCGCCCCGTGCGGTCCTCGGCGGACCGGCACGCGGCCATGAGGTCGTGAGGCGCCAGCGCGGTCTCCGCTTCGAGGGCGGCGTTGAGGACCGGAGCCTCACCGCCGATTCCAACCGGCTCCGTCTCCCACAGGCCGGAGGCCCGCCGGATCAGGATTCCGCTCTCCCTGAGGTAGGCGATTCCCTCGAGCAGTTGTCTTCTGGGGTGGCCATCCCGGGCGCCGAGTGCGAGGTAGACGGTCGCGCGCATCAGCGCCTATATTACCTCCGCTCAGCGGGTCCCCGACGCGTCGACGCCTTGACGGTGCAGCTTCCAAGCCCGTACAATGCCTGTTTCCTGCCACTTGTGAGAACGCCGGTCCCGGAGTCCCGAAGTGTTTCGGAGGCCCGGGGCGAAGATCTTCCTAACCCCGGGAGAGCGAAAAATTGAAGGACGCCAAGACGGCTCGGAAGGGTTCAGTCCGCGCGAAGAAGCCGGAGCCTCCGAAGAAGAAGGTTCCCGTCCCCCGCCCCCCCGGACAGGAAAAAGCGATCGAGGAGTTCGCCGCGGCGATCAGGCTGTTCCAGAAGCGTGAGCTCGCGCGGGCGCGCACCGCTTTCCAGGAGGTCCTCGACAACTTTCCCGGCGAGACCGAGATTGCCGACCGGGTCCGGACGTACGTGCAGATCTGCGATCGCAGTTTGCATCCGTCGGTCCCCCGGCTCAAGGACCCGGACGATTTCTACCATCAGGGGGTCGTCCTGATGAACCAGCAAAACCTCGAGGAGGCGTCTCGCATGTTCGAGAGAGCGCTTTCCCAGGAGCCCGGAAGCGAGAAGTGCCTGTACGCCCAGGCCACCGTCCTCGCCCTCTCCGGACGCCGCGACGAGGCGCTCGAGTCCCTTCGCCGCGCGATCGGGGCCAACCACGCGAACCGTCCGCGCGCGGCGAACGACGCCGACTTCGAGCCGCTTCGCGACGACGCGGAGTTCCAGGCTCTCGTCCGGACGGAGCGGGGCAGCGACGATTGAGCGCGGTCGTCACCATGGGGGAATCCGCCAGGGTGGGTGAGGGAGCGGGAAAGACCTCGGGGCTCGCGGTCGTCTGCATCGGCGGCGGGACGGGTCTGTCGACGCTTCTCGGCGGGCTGAAAGCCTACGTCGCCCGCCATGACGGCGACCCCGCGTCCCCCTCGACACCGCCTCGAGTCGCCCGCCTCTCGGCGATCGTGACCGTGAGCGACGACGGGGGCTCGTCGGGAAGGCTGAGGGAGGAGTTCCAGGTTCTCCCGCCCGGCGACATCCGCAACTGCATCGCGGCCCTCTCGGAGGACGAGAGCCTCCTCCTGAGGCTTTTCGAGTACCGGTTCGCCGGGAACGGCGATCTCGGCGGCCATTCGTTCGGAAATCTCCTCCTGACGGCGCTCACCGGCGTGACCGGGGACTTCTGCCAGGCCGTCACGATGGTCGGGGAGGTCCTGGCGATCAAGGGGCGGATCTACCCCTCGACCCTGGCGAGCGTCCACCTCGAGGCGGACCTCGCGGACGGCACGACGGTGCGCGGCGAGACGCGCATCTCGCAGAGCGCTCATCCGATCCGCCGCATCCGGCTCGAGCCCGAGATCTGCGAGCCGGTCGCCGAGGCGCTCGACGCGATCCGCTCGGCCGATCTCATCGTCCTCGGGCCGGGCTCCCTCTACACGAGCATCGCCCCGAACCTTCTCGTCCGCGGGGTCGCCGACGTCATCCGGGAGAGCCGGGGAAGAAAAGTCTACGTCTGCAATCTCATGACGCAGCCGGGGGAGACGGTCGGCTTCTCCGCCTCCCGCCACGCGCGGGCGGTCGCCGAGATCGCAGGCGAAGGCCTCTTCGACACCGTCCTCCTGAACTCCAGGATCCCCCCCCGATCCCTCGTCGAGAAGTACCAGCGCGAGGGGGCCGAGGTCGTTCCCTTCGACGCGGAGGGGTTCCGCGATCTGGGCGCCACCATCGTGAGCCGCGATCTCATGTCGGCGACCAGTCTCGTGCGCCACGACCCGGCGGCGCTCGCCCGCGAGATCCTCGCGCTGGCCCGGACGTGAGCCGCACGGCCTCGAGGCCCTGCGCGCTGATCCTCGCCGCGGGCCAGGGGAAGCGGATGCGCTCCCGGGTGGTCAAGCTCCTCCACGCGGTCGGCGGATCTCCCACGGTGGCCCACGTCGTGCGCACCGCGCGCGCCGTGCCCTGCCGCCGCATCGTCGCGGTCCTCGGCGTCCAGCGCGACGAGGTGCGCGCCGCGATCGAGGCGGCCTCGCCGAAGCAGCGCGTCGATTTCTGCGTCCAGGCGGAACAGCGCGGCACGG